>WTBX01000038.1 GCA_013138855.1 Methylococcaceae bacterium | reverse complement strand
AATCATTAGATGGTGAATTGCCTGCCAACTTTGCTGTATTAGGCTTTTCTATCGAAGAAATGAATGACAGCCAATATCGTGAATTTGCTCAAAAAGGGGTAAAGAAATTTTCAAGACAAAAATTAGACGATAATCATTGGTCTGATTTTGAAAATTGTTTACATTTTTTACAAGGCTCTTTTGATGACCCCGATGCTTATGTAAAACTTAAACAGCGTCTGGAAGAAATTGATACCAAATTTAGTATTCCTCAAAATAGAATCTTTTATTTAGCGATTCCGCCTGCTTTAATTGAAACCTGCGTTAAGCAACTTAAAGCTGCTGGCTTAGTAATGCCTGTTGATGAGAACAGCCCTTTTTCACGCATTATCGTAGAAAAGCCGATTGGCAGAGACCTTGAAAGTGCGCGTAAAGTGAATGCTACGTTATCTGAAAGTTTTGACGAGCAGCAAATTTATCGAATAGATCATTATTTAGGTAAGGAGACCGTACAAAATATTTTAGCAATGCGTTTTGGTAATGTAATTTTTGAACCTTTATGGAATTCAAAATATATTGACCATGTACAAATTACCGTTGCCGAAGAAGAAGGGGTAGGCACGCGAGCAGGTTATTATGATGGGGCGGGGGCTTTGCGCGATATGATTCAAAATCATATTTTGCAACTCTTGACCTTGATTGCAATGGAGCCACCGTGGAGCATGGATGCTGATGTGATGCGTGATAATCGTCAAAGCGTGCTTAATTGTCTAAGACCCATTACCGATAAAGATTTTGATAAACATGTCGTTAGAGCGCAATACGGTTCGGGTTTTCATCATGGCGAAGATGTTCCTGGTTATAGACGCGAAGCAGGTGTTGCACAAAATTCTGTCACTGAAACCTATATAGCCTTAAAATTATTTGTTGATAATTGGCGTTGGGCAGGCGTTCCTTTTTATATTCGTACAGGTAAACGAATGCCTAAGCGAGCCAGTGAGATTGCCATCCAATTTAAAAGCGTTCCGCCTATTTTATTTAATGCCAATGAAGACCAACCCTTAGATCCGAATGTTTTAGCGTTAAGCATTCAACCTAATGAAGGCTTATCTTTGCGTATTGCAACGAAATTACCTGGAGCTAAACTTAAAATATTTCCTGTTAAAATGGATTTTCGTTATGGTTCAACCTTTGGCGAACAATCACCCGAAGCCTATGAGCGTTTGCTGCTTGATGTGATGGCAGGTGATGCAACCTTATTTATGCGCCGTGATATGGTAGAAGCTTCTTGGGTTTGGGTTGATAAGATTCTAAATAATTGGGAGGGCAGTGGTTCTCGCTGGATTCCTGAATACACTGCTGGAAGCTGGGGGCCTTTAGAAGCTGAAAAGCTGATTGAAACCGATAATCGTAAATGGCGTAAGCTATGATTCATCATCTATCTGATTCAAAAATTGTTACTCAAAACCCCAAAAAAGTTCGTATTGCCAATATCGAATCCGAATTAGATGGTTTATGGTCGCAATTTAATGAAAATATTAGTGGTGGCGAAACCGTCATGCGCGCCTGTATGTCCAATATTATTATTTATTGCGACACTCCAGCAGAAGCCAAGGTTATTAGTCAGGAATTAATGGCCATTGTTGATGCTCATCCTGCACGGGTTTTATTATTGGTTGGCAAAGGCAAGCCTAAAAAAGAAACCTTGGAAGGCTTTGTTTCTATTTACTACACCACCGTAGCCGATGGTTTACAAGTTTGTGGGGAAAGAATTGATGTTGTCGCTACATCAGAAACCGCAGGACGCTTGCCGTCGGTTGCACGTTCACAATTAATCGGTGATTTACCCACGGCTTTATGGTGGGCTTCTCGACAAACTCCACCAGATGCAGGTGATGTGTTTTTTGAATTAGCTGAATTAGCCGATCAAATCATTTACGATAATATGGGCTGGATAAACCCGATTAAAGGTGTGGCGACGATGACACGCTGGGTTGCATCACAGCAAGATGAGCAAGTTGTATATAACCTTGCTTGGCGACGTGCAGCGATTTGGCGAAAATTAGTCAGCCAAGTGCTTGACCCTTGTGTCGCACCTGAAGCACTGTCTTCTTTACGTTTAATAGAAATAGATCATGGGCCTCATGCTTTGGCAATTTCATGGTTATTAGTCGGCTGGTTAGCAGGTCAACTAAAATGGAAACCGATTGAAGGTAAAGCTTTGACAGACTCTGAAATGATTTGGCGATTTCAGAATGGTAATCAGATTATTAAGGTCGTTGCACGTCGATTACCTAAAGGTGAGCCTTTACTCTATCGTTTGTTGTTTGATTGGAAGCACCCAGAACATCAAGGTAGAACCTGCTTAAAACGACTAGATTCTGAACGTATTAGTATTGAAGAAACACATACTGCGGGAGCATCACGCGTCTTTTCAGCGCAGACCCCCAAACGTTCCTCCTTAGTTTCTGCCCAGCTTGCCCATCGTGAGCGCGATAAAATTTTAGAAAAAGCATTGCAAGTTTCAAATACTATGGCAGATCTTTTTCACAAGTAAAGTGCTGAAATTTCAAGGTGTACGATTAAGATTTAGCTTGCTCGTAGCAAAGTAATTATAGACTATTTGGAACCGCGATCTTTAGTCGCGGTTCCGACACATATTTTACTTGATTTAAAAATCTAATCGTACAGAGGAGTGAAAAACAAGTTTTTTCACTCACGTTCAACACAAAAGATATGGCTCTTTAGGGTTTTCAGAGAAACGCAGAAGAAGGACTGGCAGTCCTCTCTTTATTTTCCTCACACCACAGGAGGACTGCCAGTCCTTACACTTATATTTTCACAGAAAATATTGATGAACCCAAAATGTTGCTTTATAAACGGGAGTCCAAAACATGTTTTGGACTCCCTCTTTATATTCTAAACATTAAAGTATTTGCAAACGTGAACGAACTTGTTTTTTTCACTCCTTTGCGTAACATCAGTTAATAGCCTGAATTTATAATGATATTTTTTGACCTGCTTCGACCGATTGCAAAGCTGCATTAATAATCTGGCAATTACCTCTAGCATCTTCAAATGATAACGCGGGGGACTTACCATTTAGAACGCAGTCTACAAAATGCTCTACTTCTAATAAAAAGTGGTTGGCTAAGGCTAATGGTTCGGTATCGCCTTCGCCACTTTCTGTCCACCATGAAATCACAGGCGTTTCATTAGCTTTTGCCCAAACGTTATGGCATTTCAATCCACCTTTAGTCCCAATGATTTCATATTCTGCACGTCTTGCGCGTTCAAAACTGAAATCAAATTGGGCATATTTTCCATCGCCAAAATCAATAATACCGCTACTGCTAACGTCTGCGCCATTTTCAATAGGCTTTGCCATTGCGGTGACGGCTAAAGGTTTTAGGCCTTTAAAAGGCTGTCTCGCGGTATGAATCGCATAACAACCAATATCCCACATTGCTCCCCCACCATTTTCAATAGTATCGGCTAGGCGATATAAGCGTGCGGGCTGCATCATAAAAGAAAAACAGGAACGCACCGAGCGAATCTCACCAATCGTACCCGAATCAATTAATTCTTTCACTCTTGCATGTTGTGGGTGAAAGCCATACATAAAGCCTTCCATAACGGTAACATTATGCTTTTTAGCGGCGGCTTCAATAGCCTCTATATCAGCAACCTTTAACGCCATTGGTTTTTCACATAAGACATGCTTACCCGCTTCAATAGCGCGTAATGCCCATGCGGCATGGTCTTTATTGGCTAAGGGAATATAAACGGCATCAATGCTATCATCATTAAGTAACTCGTCACGTTGCTGATAAATATGGACATTATCTTGTTGTTTAGGAGCATATTGCGCTAATAATTCAGCCGCAGCTCCTTCACGATGACTGGCGATGGCAATCAACTCACTGTTTTTAGCGGCAACAATCGCAGGCATTAATTGTTGATTAATTCGCGCAGCACCTAATATGCCCCAACGAAGCGTATTATCTTTATTCATCACCATTCCTTAATGTTGTTATCTGCAAAATGTTATCAGAGGTATTTTATGATTCAACAAACTCTAATTAACTGATGTTACGCAAAAAATTATAAATAGCCAAATAATAAGCAGTAAACATTTTTGTTGTTTGGTGTGAAAAAACAGTTTTTTCACTGACATTCCAAATCGAAATATTGGTTTATGTTGGAGTCCAATAGCTTTAGCTATTGGCGTGAAGAGGCAGAACTAAAGCTTTTTGAAGCTGCCTGTTTTAGCAGTTTTAAAAACTCGCCAATAGCTAAAGCTATTGGACTCCGTCGTTATATGCAAAGGTGAAAAAACTTGTTTTTTCACTCCTCTGCGTAACATCAGTAATTAAGAACGATTAATTCCTAAAAACCTACCCACAAATGCAAACCATTTATTAAACCCAATCGTCACCAAAACAAACCCTAACATTAAAATACCTTCTTCGATGATTGTTTCCGCTAAATCTAAAACCTCTATGGCTTTATAGTTAATGATTTCATCACTCCAGTCTAATAACATACCCACTGCGATAGAAATAAAACCTAACAAAATTAAATTCCAGCTTCCACCTGACAATTCGGGGTATTTTTTTCCAGAACTCCATAAAATAAAAATAAGACCAATAACTAATGCGACTTTAATCGCTTCCAGAACAAAGTCAACTACATCAATATTTTCTACAAACATCTGTTTCTCCTTATAAATTTTCAAACAATACGCTTTAAACTGAACTGGCATATCTTAATATTTTTTACTGATCAAAAAAACACAGGCGGGCATTTTCTGAGCGCGACATTTCACTTCTTCTACTTCGACATTTTGTTTGGTACTGAGTAACCCTGAAATAAGTCCTGTCAAAAAGTCACACTGCGGTACAGTTGCCGTTGCATCGGCTCCCATGCAAAAAGGACACATAGAAACATGTAATTCACTATCTTTGATTTTGGCTAATGCAAAAGGGGATATAACGGGTAGCACTATTTTTTTAAGTCCTTTAGCAATAGAGTCATTAACATTAAGCTTTCGATACTGATCGACCGCTATTTTTTTACCAACGATTTCGCCCACTTCATATAATACTGCGGCTTTATTTTCTTCACCATCTTCATCAAGCTTTTTAGTATATTCTTTAATACTCCCCATAATATCAGGGTATTTTTTCATGATGCTATTACTGATAGTTAGCAGTGAGTCTTTATTTTTTAAATTGTTTTTTGTAACATCATGAACTTGATCTATAGCCTTTAATTCCTGAATCAGGTTATCAAGTATTTCATCCGTTAGTTTGTCATAATTATACGTTAATGAAATTATAAGGTGCTGTTGCGCTTCATTCTCTGCTTTTTCTGTTGAACGCTCAACAATGACAAAGTCTTTTTGCATGACTAATAGCGTAATTTTTGAAAGAATCCCTACCGCTTCAGTGTCTACCAGAAAATCCAGCGTTATGTTCATAATTTCTCAATATGCAATTGCCCATACTTTAGAATAATATAACGTGCTGCTTTTGAGCCTGTTAACGTACCATCGGTCATTATTAATAATCGTGGCTCACCATTCCAGATAATCGCGGCAAGACCTTCTGCCTCTTCAAAGCCCGTTAAACCATCCACCGTAACACGCTGAGTGGTATTTTTGTCAGCATTCCATAACCATAATTTAAACTCTACATTTTCACTTTTACCGACAGGGCCACTCACAACAAGGTAGCCTTGTAAATAAGGAATATAGTTTAAACTGCGTATTGCCTCACCGCCTAAATCTAAGAAATGTAAGCTGGGTGAAATTTTAGCCTGAGCTTGTTCATCAAAGACGGCATTAACATTATCTATTGTGAATACGATGGCTTTATTGTCTTTTAAGGGCGCACGCAAACCTAGCAACAATTTATCCTGCGCTGGATTTAAACTTAAACCTTCGATATTAAAGCCTTGAGGAGATTTACTATTTATTTCTTCTAACGCGGCCGCTAAAAAGGGATGTTCTGCGGCAATGCCTACTTCCAGTGTTTTATTCACGACAGGATTAATAATTTTTTCACCCTGTATTTGAAAACGAATAAGTTTTTTACGACTTTTCTTTTTTACGCCCTTGCTAGAGAAAGAATGCGAAGTGGTCGCGTATAAACGACCTTGATGATCCATATCAATGCCTTCAAGGTCGGCAAGTTTCCTAAAATCATCATATTCACTATCTTTTGTAAATTGCTTTTGTGGATACAAAGGCTTAACGCTAAATTGCCCTTGATTATCTAAAGTCAAAATATCAAAAGGATGATCTTTTTCATCATTAACCGTTAAAAAACGTCCATCTGCCAGTTGCTGTACGCCAGATGCTTCGATAACTGAATCGAGCGGTTTGAATGCGGTAAAGGTTGGAAAATCAACTTGCTCGTTGGCATCAGCACTTTCTATAACAACATTTAAATTCAGCGAAATATAAACGATAAAAAATAAGGTAATGCTGGTCGCTAAGCCCCCAATAAATATACTATAAGCAAGTTGTAATAATTTAAATTTTTTCACTAGACCAATTCCTAAGCCGTGGGTATGTTGAGCAATATGTGTATACGTTAACTCTCTGTCTTTCATGATTTTATTCACAACTTTAAGATAATCCTCTCCTGAAAGGGAGACAAAATGCCCAAAAAATAAAATATTTGCTTTACCCGTAAAAAAATCTTTTTTGGATACTTCAAGACTGCTATTAATATTAGGCCTAGCAGCGCGTATCGCTAAAAACATGGCGAGAAGACTGGATATAAGTAAAACAGAAATAGGCAGTAATAAATAAGGATTAGAGTTAAAAAGAAAACTACCCCCTGCAATCACAATCGACAAAATAAAGCCATTGGTTGAAATTAACATATTAGCTTTATTATCCGCTAATGCCGTCAATGCTAATTGGGTGCGACAAGAGCTTCTAAACATAGTCTCTATGCCTCGAATACTGCCTTTTTCGCTAGTTTTAACTGATTTTTTTTTGGACTTCTTTTTTTTCTTTTTCTTCTTTTCTGTGACTAGTTTTTCTTCATCGCCATTATTAACGTCTGGTTTAGCTAGCGTTAACGGTAAAGAGTCTGCTTCTGTTTCTTTTTCAGTTTCTTCTTCTGTTTGTGTCGAGAGGGGAGGATGTTCCTCAAAAGGTTGCCCATTCATTTGCCAACGTCCTATCAGGGTGATTATCGTTTTGATTCTAACATACTTCAATTAGACAAAAGTAATGACACACTACAAAGAATAGCAATATTTTTAATTTTTATTAGAGGTGAACAAAACTAAAAAATACTGACATAAAAAAGCCCGCGATAACACGGGCTTTTAAAAATCAAATAAAGTACAAATGCGGTTGTACCTTAATAGATTATCTTAGTTTTTAGATTTATCTACAATTTGGTTCGCTTTAATCCAAGGCATCATACCACGTAATTTTTCGCCAACTTGCTCGATTGGATGCTCTGCATTTAAACGACGACGTGCCGTCATTTCAGGATAATTAGTCATCCCTTCCATGATGAATTTTTTCGCATAATCACCTGATTGAATGTTTTTCAAGGCTTGACGCATC
>WTBX01000275.1 GCA_013138855.1 Methylococcaceae bacterium | reverse complement strand
AATCCTACAGGTCAAAATTTTTAAATTTTATTCATAACGCTCAAAAAATAAAATAGGTTTTATTATGAATGACATAGTAAGTTCAGTATTTGGTAAAGATTTTGCACCGCATGGTTATTGTTTAGCTTGGCAAGATTCGCTGTTAGCTCTGCATGTCATTTCTGATTTAATCATTTTTCTTTCTTATACTTTAATCCCTGCATTACTTGGTTATTATTTGTATAAAAAGAAGGCTAACCGTTTACAAAGTTCTGTAGTCATCTTGTTTGCCTTATTTATATTAGGTTGCGGAGTAACGCATTTAATGGCGACAGTGACGATATGGAAGCCTTGGTATTACCTTCAAGGCTATATTAAATTAGTCACCGCATTAGTTTCCCTAACGACAGTTATTTATATTTCATTACAAATTCCTAAACTCATTAAACTCCCTAATCTTGATGATATTCTTGAAAGTAATGAAAAATTACAGGCAGAAATAGAACTACGAAAAGAAAAAGAAACGCAACTGCTAAACTCACAAACAGCATTAGAATCCTCCAAAGTTCTGCAAGGAGCTATTTTAGATAATGTTGTTGATGGCATTATTGCCATTGATGAAAAAGGCTTGATACTCTCTTTTAACAAGGCGGCGGAAAATATTTTTCAATATCAAGCTCAGAACGTTATCGGTAAAAACATAAAAATGTTAATGCCTGATTATTATGCAAGAGAGCATGATGGCTACCTTGCCAATTATATGGAAACGGGCGTACGTAAAATTATTGGCATAGGTCGAGAAGTTATCGGGATGCGTAAAGATCAATCGACGTTCCCTATGGATTTAGCCGTTAGCGAAGTGACGCTTGATAAGCAGCGTATTTTTTCAGGGATTGTTAGGGATATTACTGAACGTAGAAACAAGGAGGATGAACTACATCAGGCAAAAGAAGCAGCCGAAGTTGCTAGTCAGGCTAAATCTGAATTTTTAGCGAATATGAGTCATGAGATTCGTACCCCCTTAAATGGGGTAATCGGTATGGTTGAATTAGTCTTGGATACTGAGCTTAATGAGCAGCAATCACGTTTTTTACATATTGCGAATGACTCAGCTGAGCTGTTGTTAAATGTTATCAATGATATTTTGGATTTTTCCAAAATTGAAGCTAAAAAATTAGAGTTATCACCACATACTTTTAATTTGCGCGATTCTGTCGAAAATACCCTTTCTACTCTGGCAATGCGCGCTCACCAAAAACGTTTGGAGCTAATTAGTATTGTTAACCCAAGCTTACCTGAAACTTTAATTGCCGATAGTGGGCGTTTACAGCAAATTATTATTAACCTTGTGGGTAATGCAATTAAATTTACTGAAACAGGTGAAGTCGTTGTTCGTGTTGAGGCAAATGAACCCTCAAAAACTAATTATAAATTATTAGAGTTACATATTTCTATTAGTGATTCTGGGATTGGCATAGATGAGAATAAACAACAACAAATCTTCGCGGCTTTCGCTCAATCAGATGCTTCAATGACGCGAAGTTACGGTGGCACAGGTTTAGGATTGACGATTTCTAAACATTTGACTGCGTTAATGGGCGGTAAAATCTGGGTTGAAAGTGAAGTGGGTAAAGGCAGTACTTTTCATTTTACCGTGCAATGTGGGGTAGAAAATTCAACGCCATCACATGTCGCACAACAACATCACAAACTTAAAGATGTAAAAGTTTTGTGTGTAGATGATAACGCCACCAATTGTTTAGTGTTATATGAAACCTTGTCTAACTGGGGAATGCGTCCTTTTTCTATTGAGAACCCTCTTTCCGCACTTGAAATATTGAACCATGCTGATAAAAATAATGATGCGTTTCAATTAATCATTACTGATTATCAAATGCCTGAAATGACGGGAGTTGCGTTAGTTCAAAAAATACGTGAGTACCCTCAATATAAAAAACTACCCATTCTTATGTTGTCATCAGTCAGCTCAATCACAGAAATCGAACAATCTGCGCGTGATATTTTAATAAATGCCTTTGTGGAAAAACCTATTAGACAATCCATTTTGCTTGAAAAAATATCCGCTATTCTTTGTGCTAACACAGAACAGGAGCCGCTCTCTGTTAGCACCGAAGTCAGTAAAACAAATTCAGCGTTGCATGTTTTATTAGCAGAAGATAATTTAACCAATCAAATCGTAATCGAAGGTTTTTTTGAGAAGCAAGGGATTAAAAATTTTACGATTGTCGATAATGGTAAAAAAGCGGTTGAAGCATGGCAGCAGCAAGCATTTGACGTTATTTTAATGGATGTTAGAATGCCTGAAATGGATGGCTTTCAGGCGACGGCCGCTATTAGAGAACAAGAGCAAACCCTTAATCGTCCGCATACGCCTATTGTTGCTTTAACCGCTCATGCAATGAAAGGGGATGAAAACTTGTGTTTATCTAAAGGCATGGATTATTACACTTCAAAACCGATTAAGCCCAATGAATTATCGAAAATATTGGCGCATATTTCTCCCGTGTTAGCCGAGCCTGAATTAATCCCAGCGA
Organism: Methylococcaceae bacterium; assembly: GCA_013138855.1. Classification (GTDB taxonomy): domain Bacteria; phylum Pseudomonadota; class Gammaproteobacteria; order Methylococcales; family Methylomonadaceae; genus WTBX01. The sequence continues at coordinate 3,246 of WTBX01000275.1, read as the reverse complement.
AAACAGTAAATGATGAAGTATTTATTCTCGAAGAGGCTCTTTCTTCTGTGGGGGGGGATGTCGAAATATTTAAGCGTGTCATCGCGGTCTTTTTAAAATCCTATCAACCTCAATTGCAAAATTTACAACAAGCGGTAGTAGATAAAAATGCGAAGTTAATTTTTGAAATGGCACATACCTTAAAAGGTTCGACGAGTAATTTTGCGGCACATAAGGTGGTTGCACAAGCTCTCAAGCTTGAAAAAATGGGAGAGGCTGATGATATTGGCGATAGTGAAGCAACCTTAAAACAACTTGAAATAGAATTACAACAATTAGTTGAAGCTTTGCGACAATTTTAAAATTAGGATTCGTAATGAAAGTATTAGTGGTTGATGATGACCAGATAATTTTAACAATACAGGAAGCAAACCTGATTAAATGGGGTTATGAACCCATTCTTACTGATAATGCGGAGGAAGCTTGGAAAATATTACAACAAACTGACGCGCCTCAATTACTTATTTTGGATTGGAAATTACCCAAAATGAATGGCATTGAATTATGTAAATTAATTAAAGCGCGGGAAAACGTCTTTTGTTACATCATCATGCTAACAGGACGAGACAGTAGCGATGATGTGACTATAGCACTGGAAGGGGGCGCGGATGATTATATTGTTAAACCTGTCGATTCGGCCGAGTTAAAAGCGAGACTATTGGCTGGAAAACGAATATTGACAAAATTTAAAAAACTCTTTCAACAGCAACCCACAGAACCTTTGCAAGAAAGAGTTATTGAAAACCTTTCAGTTCAAGATAATTTTTCATCAATGAAAGTCTTAATTGCTGAGGATGATCCTGTTTCACGCGAAGTTTTAAAGGAAAACCTAACTCGCTGGGGGTTTGGTATTATTGAAGCGAAAGATGGTAAGGAAGCCATTGAAGCCTTTCATGCACATAAAGGCTCATTACTTGGGATTATAGACTGGATGATGCCAAAGTTTTCTGGACTTGAAGTCTGCCGAAAAATTAAAGGCGAAGCAGATGAAGGACAGTCTTATCTTATTTTATTAACCGCTAAAACTCAGAAAGACAATATTGTTGAAGGCTTAGAATCGGGTGCGGATGATTATCTAAGCAAACCTTTTCATAGCGCGGAATTACGTGCCAGAATTAATGTCGGCATTCGGATTCTTGCCGTTAACAGACATTTAAAAGCCATTGTTTCCAATAACTCCGAAGGCATCATTACTGTTGGTAGTGATGGTGTTATTGAATCATTTAATCCCGCCGCCGAAGCCATGTTTGCTTATTCGACAAAAGAAATGTTAGGCCGCAATATTTTATCCATTATCACCGCAGAAGATAATGTAGCGGATAAACAACGCTTACAACATATCATTCAAGATTCTAACATTACCGCACATCAAAGGCTTGAGTTAAAGGGAGTGAAAAAAGACGGTTTTATTTTCCCCATAGAACTTAATATGGCACGCATGGACTATGATGGTGGTAAGCATTTCGTTGGCATTATTCGTGATATTAGCGAACGCAAAGAAAGTGAACAAAAACTAATACAGGCAAAAGAAATTGCCGAAGAAGCGACTCAAGCCAAATCGCAGTTTTTATCAAATATGACTCATGAATTACGGACACCATTAAATGCTATTTTAGGCTTTGCGCAACTACTTGAGTCTGATATGGAAACAAAGGAGCAACGAGAATTTATAGACTATATCTTAAAAGGCGGCGATCACTTATTAGGTCTAATTAATAGCGTGTTAGAGTTAGCAAAAGTTGAAAATAGAGCGGTTAGTCTAAATCTTGATGCAGTTAATATTAATGACTTTCTTAAAGAGAATATCGCCTTAGTTAAACAACTTGCTATCAGCAATGAGGTTGAGATTATCGAAAAGGCATCAGAAGGTAATCATGAAATTATTACTGATAAAGGACGGCTGAAACAAATCATCTTAAACTTGCTGTCGAATGCGATTAAATATAACAGTCACCCTGGAAAAATATTCATTAATCAGACAATTGTTAAAGAAGATTATTTAGAAATAAGAATCACCGATACAGGCGGCGGTATTGATAAAGAAAAACAAAAGGCGTTGTTTGAGCCTTTTAATCGTTTGGGAGCCGAAGCTAGCGAAATAGAAGGGACGGGGATAGGTTTATCAATCACAAAAACGCTGGTTGAAGAAATGAAAGGTAGCATTGGTTTTGACAGTGAGTGTGATACAGGGACTACCTTTTGGATTCAATTCCCGCTAGAATTTCCCTCATTTATGGGGCATTAAATTATTTTTACCATGAAGCTTTATTGAATTTAGCAATGCAGTTTCGGAAGTTATTAAAACCTCATTCCTTACGCAGTTGTTTTCGTACATTCTATAAGCAATTCTTTCACAGCCGTCGGCGCAGATAAGTTTAACAAGTAGCGCAGGCTAGTCACAATGTCTTGCGGTTGAATCATATCTTCTGGGTTTAAGGGGCTATTCGCTTCTTGTGCCATCTCAGTATTTACCCAGCTTGGGCAAATATTAGTCACTTTAATGCCAAAAGGAGCGAGTTCTTTATATAAGGATTCGCTTAAACCATTTAAGGCAAATTTAGAGGCTGAATAAAGCCCTGAACCTGCAAAACCAATTTTCCCTGAGCGTGAGGATATATTAATAATATAGCCTGCTCCTTGCTGTTTCATGAAGGGCGAAACTTCATCTATAAATAGATAGGGAGCGATAAAGTTGGTGGCGAGTAAATTTTCTATTTTTTCTTTTTCTACGCCTAAAGAACCTGTCAGCCAAACACCTGCGTTATTGATAAAAACATCAATGCCTTGGTATTTTTCCTGTATTTGTTGAATGACATTTTTAATGTTTTCACCTTGTAATATATCTAAAGCGAATAGTTCAGGTTTAAGTGCGGGGTTGATTTGGGTGATTTCTTCGGCAACCGCTAATAATTTATCATGTGAGCGGGCGATTAGAATGGTTTGATAACCGTCTTCTGCGAGACCAAGAGCAATGGCTTTTCCAATGCCTTGACTCGCGCCTGTGATAACTGCAATTTTGTTTGTGGTCATTTTTCTTAGGTAGTGGCTAGTACCGCTTCCTTAAAGTTATCTATAAAATAATTCAAAGGTTATGCTAAAAGCTGGCTACCAACTTAAGACGGGATAAACTGAGGTTAAGCCTCGCTTAGTAGTGTCCCGTCTTAAGTTGGTCGCCTAAAAGCTGGAATACAAAACATGTTTTGTACT
>WTBX01000404.1 GCA_013138855.1 Methylococcaceae bacterium | reverse complement strand
ATTGGCGGTAATGATTTACTGCAACATTTGGGTCTACGTCGCCCTACGGATAAAACCCTTTACGATACGCCATTAGGTTTGGTGATGTATCAATTAATTAACACGTTTAAACCTTATGGTTTTGAACTTACCTCACCTGTTTTTGAACATCTCAACCGTAATGATTTATTACAACAAGAAACCTTACATGATATACGTTCGGGTCTTATAGGAAAAACGGCCATTCACCCAGAACAAATTGAACATATTGAAGCGTGCTATAAAGTAAAGCAGGACGATTTAACCGCAGCAGAAGCAATTTTGCACGATAGCGCGGCAGCAGTATTTAAAATGAATGATTCGATGTGTGAAGTAGCAACGCACAGAGTTTGGGCGAATAGCATCATTAAACGCCATCAAGTTTATGGAAAAATAACGTAAGAGCTAAGCATAAATCCATAAAAGTACGTGACTTTTGATTGTTTAAACGACTAAACTGCAAAGGCTTTTGAAAGCAATTGATAATTAACAATTATCAATTAATAACTATCAATTAACAAAGAGGTGCATGATGGATTTACAAAAAGAATTGGAAATTTTAGTAAACAATCTAAAAACCGAGCGCGATGAAATTAAATTAAAACTTCATTTAGCGTCTATGGATATTAAGGATGAGTTTGAAAATGTCGAAAAAAAATGGGATGAGGTTTCTCAAAAAGCCGTTGATATAGCTGATGATTCTAAAGAAACGTCGGAAGAATTTATCGGTAAAGTTAAGATAGTCGGTGAAGAACTAAAAGGAACTTATGAGCGCATTAGTTCAAGATTATCTGATAAATAAAGCTTAGAAAATTGGCTTCATTCATAAATGTTCACGGAAGGCACTAAAAGGTTTAATTTTCTAAGAGATGTTTTTGTGTCTTTCGTGCGCAAAAATGAAGAATGCTGAATTTTATCTATTGCTATCTCTGTAGTAGAATTTATTAAGGGTTAAGCAATAAAATAGAGACGTGATAATTCACGTCTCTAAATATGAAAGGTTAGTTATCTTTAATTTCAACCGTATCTAAATGCCAAATATCATTGTTGTAATCGCTAATCGTTCTATCGGTAGAAAATTTACCGCTAGACGCACAATTTAAAATACTCATTTTAGTCCAGCGTTCTTTGTCGTTATACGCGATCTCAACTTGTTTTTGCGCATCAATAAAACTGCGGAAATCAGCAATCGTCATCCACGGATCATCAGAACTTTTAAGTGAATTAATGATGTCATCAAAAATATGCGGCTCAAATTGATTGAAATGACCACATTCAAGCAAGTTCATCACACGTTTTAAATCTTTATCCGCTTCAATCATGCCCCACGGATTATAGTGTGGACGCAACTCTTGAACTTCTGTTTCCGTCAAGCCGAATAAAAAGAAATTCTCTTCACCGACTTCTTCACGAATTTCAATATTTGCGCCATCTAATGTTCCGATAGTCAACGCACCATTCATCATGAACTTCATATTACCTGTACCAGAAGCTTCCTTACCTGCGGTAGAAATCTGCTCAGATAAATCGGCACCAGGACAGATTTTCTCCATCGCTGACACACGATAATTAGGCATAAACACCAGTTTTAATTTATCGCCTACTGCGGGGTCATTATTGATGACATTAGCGACATTATTAATTAATTTAATGGTCTTTTTCGCCATCACATAACCTGGTGCAGCTTTACCACCAATCAGTACACAACGATTGGTCCAGTTATCAGTATCACCCCGTTTAATACGGTCATAAAGGTGAATAACGTGAAGAACATTTAAAATCTGACGTTTGTATTCGTGAATTCGTTTAACTTGAATATCAAATAAAGCATCAACATTTAACTCAATGTCCATTTCTTCTTTATTAAAATCAATTAAACGCTGTTTGCTGCTTTGCTGGATTTTATACCATTTATCACGGAACTTTTTATCTTCGGTATAAGGTTTTAATTTTTCCAGTTGAGATAAATTAGTCTCCCAGCCATCACCAATAGTCTCAGTGATTAACTCATTCAATTCTGGGTTACACGCCGCCAACCAACGTCGTGGTGTTACCCCATTGGTTTTGTTATTGAATTTTTCAGGCCATAGCTCGTAAAAATCTTTAAACAAACCTTGTTGTAATAAATCAGAATGCAATTGCGCCACCCCATTGACTGAAAAACTACCAACAATTGCAAGGTACGCCATTCTAACTTGCTTGCCATGTCCTTCTTCAATAATCGACAACCGCGCCATTCTCTCGCCATCACCTGGCCAGCGAGCGGAGACTTCTGACATAAAACGAGCGTTGATTTCAAAAATGATTTCCATCAAGCGTGGTAATAAACTCTGCATTAAACCAACTGACCATCTTTCCAATGCTTCTGGTAATAAAGTATGGTTGGTATACGCCATGGTTTTAGTGATGATTTCCCAAGCATCATCCCACTCTAAGCCATGATTATCCATTAACAAACGCATGAGTTCGGCAACGGAAATACTTGGGTGAGTGTCATTAAGCTGGAAGCAGTTTTTTTCTGCAAAATGGGTGAAATCTTCGCCATGATGTGCGACCCAATTTGCCACAATATCTTGCAAACTTGCAGAAGCTAATAAATATTGTTGCTGTAAACGTAAGGCTTTACCGTTTTCGTTGGCATCATTGGGATACAACACCATGGTAATATTTTCGGCATTGTTTTTAGCCGCAACCGATTCTGCATAATCGCCTTCGTTAAATTCTTGTAAATCGAAGACTTCAGTGGCTGTCGATTTCCATAAACGCAACGTGTTTACGGTACCATTTTGATAACCAGGAATGGGCGTGTCAAAAGGGACAGCGATAATGTCATGGGTATCAACCCAAGCAGTTCTCATTTTGCCATGTTCATCGATATGGGATTCAGTACGACCACCAAATTTGATGATTTGGTTATGTTCAGGGCGTTCAATTTCCCAAACGTTACCATTTTTTAACCAGTGATCTGGATTTTCAATTTGTTCACCATTCGCAATAGATTGGCTAAACATACCGTATTCGTAACGTAGACCATAACCTGTCACGGGTAATTGTAACGTTGCGCAGCTATCAATAAAACAAGCGGCTAAACGACCTAAACCGCCATTACCCAAACCTGCATCGGGTTCAGCGTCCTCAAGTTCTTCTAGTTCTAAACCTAAGTCATACATGGCTTTAGAGACAAGATCGGTAACGCCTAAATTGAGCATGGCGTTACTTAAGCTGCGTCCCATTAAAAACTCCATCGACAAGTAATAGGCACGCTTACAGTTTTCATCTTTGTAAGTGTTATAAGTACGTTTCCAACGCTCAATTAATCTATCGCTAATCGCCATAGATAATGCCTCATAAGCATAATGTGGTGAGCGGCAGTTTTCATCACGACCTAAACGATGACCGTAATAACGCTTAAAATCAGTAACAAAATCTTTTTTGTTCATGCCTAAATGAGGTAGCTTGCAAATCGAAGCGTTAGGCTTACTTTTTTCAAAAATTCTATGTGGCATAGGGAGAGCCTCTTAAAATAAAATGTTGTAGTCACACCTTTATACAACTTAATACGGAATATTAACTCGACTTAAAGTGGCTATAGTTATCCAGAAAGGTTTGTTCGTTAGAGCTAGCTGCTTTTTAAAATCTGTCTGTCCTATCATCGTAATGTAAAGACAGAACTTATTATAACTTTAACCAGCATTATTTATACCAGTTATGACTTCATGATGGACAATGAAAAATGGCGGTCCTAAGTTAAAATCTTAAGAAATTTAACTTAGGAGAGCCATAGGGGTATTAGATAGGACTTAAGTTAATTTACCGTGACACTGTTTAAATTTTTTGCCGCTACCACAAGGGCAAGGGTCATTACGCCCCACTTTTTCACCATCGCGTACATAAGGTTCAGCGACTTCTGATTCGAGTACATTGGCTGGTGGTGCTTCTATAACCGCTTGCTCTGCGGTTTCTAGTGGCGAGTCAGCTTCTGCATGTTCAAAGTGCATGTCTTGCTCTGCCTGAGCTTTACGCTCTTCCTCCATCGCCTCAACATCTTCTTCACTAGCCACTTCAACTTTAGAGAGGATGCCGATTATTTCAGATTTGATTTCATCTAATAATGCGGTAAACATTTCAAACGATTCACGCTTGTATTCCTGCTTAGGGTCTTTTTGTGCGTAACCTCTAAAATGAATACCTTGACGCAGCGAATCCATTGCCGCTAAATGCTCTTTCCAATTATTATCTAACACTTGCAACATGACTGATTTTTCAAAATTGCGTAATACATCCGTGGTAATCTGTTGCTCTTTTTCTTTATAATCGTCAGTTAATGTCTCAAGAATTTTCTTGCGTAAATCTTGCTCTTGCAGCTTTTTATCATCTTGCAACAGTTGAGTAATTGGCATGTCGAGTAGAAATTCTTCACGTAAATAGTCTTCTAGCCCTTCGATATTCCATTGCTCTTCCATCGTTTTTGGTGGAATAAACTGTGTAATCACACTATTCACTACATCGTCACGAATCGCGTTAATGATGTCCGAAATATCCTCAGAGGCCATTAATTCATTGCGCTGCTCGTAAACCACTTTACGTTGATCGTTAGCGACATCATCATAAGATAAAACTTCTTTACGTTGATCGAAGTTGCGCCCTTCAACTTTACGTTGTGCGCCTTCAATCGAACGTGTTACCCAAGGATGTTCAATCGCTTCACCTTCTTCCATGCCGAGCTTTTGCATTAAGCCCGCCACTCTTTCAGAGGCAAAAATACGCATCAAATCATCTTCTAAAGATAAATAAAAGCGTGTAGAGCCAGGATCACCCTGACGACCCGAACGCCCTCTTAACTGATTATCAATTCGACGTGACTCATGACGCTCAGAACCAATAACATGCAAGCCGCCACTGGTGATAACTTTTTCATGGCGGTCTAACCATGCGCCGCGCGTCTTATCTTGTTCTGCTTCGCTCGCTTCTTCACCTAAGCGTTCAAGCTCAGCATCTAAGTTTCCACCTAAGACAATATCTGTACCACGACCCGCCATATTGGTGGCGATAGTTACCGCTCTTGGCATCCCTGCTTGTTGAATAATATGTGCTTCACGTTCATGTTGTTTAGCATTTAAAACTTCGTGAGTAACATTTTGCTTCGTTAATAACGCTGAAATTAATTCTGAGTTTTCAATCGAGGTAGTACCGACTAACACAGGCTGACCACGTTCCACGCAATCTTTAATGTCTTCTGAAATTGCCTTATATTTTTCCATCGCAGATAGATAAATTAAATCCCCTCTATCATCACGAATCATCGGTCTATGGGTTGGAATAACCACAACTTCTAGCCCATAGATCTTATTTAATTCAAACGCTTCGGTATCAGCCGTTCCTGTCATTCCCGACAGTTTTTCATATAAACGGAAATAATTTTGGAAAGTGATTGAGGCGAGGGTCTGATTTTCATCCTGAATCGTCACACCTTCTTTGGCTTCGATGGCTTGATGTAAACCTTCCGACCAACGTCTACCTGTCATAATTCGACCTGTAAACTCATCAACAATCACGACTTCATCATTAGTAACAATATAGTCAACATCAATTTGGAATAATGCGTGGGCGCGTAAAGACGCATTTAAATAGTGCATTAAACGGATATTATTGGAATCATAAAGACTTTCGCCTTCCTCCATCAATCCGTGTTCAACCATTAAACGCTCAATATGTTCATGACCGTCTTCGGTTAAATGAACTTGACGGCTTTTTTCATCAACCGAATAATCACCTTCGCCATCTTGCTCGTCGTCTTTCTTGCCCTCTTGGTGTTCTTGTTTTTTTAGAAAAGGGACTAATTTATTCGCTTGCACATAAGGATCTGTTCCGCCATCGGCAACGCCTGAAATAATCAGCGGCGTTCTGGCCTCATCAATCAGAATCGAATCGACCTCATCAATAATGGCAAAATATAAATCGCGCTGAACTTTTTGCGACAGGCTGAACGCCATATTGTCACGCAAATAATCGAAACCAAATTCGTTATTGGTTCCGTAAGTAATATCCGCAGCGTAGGCTTCACGGCGTGCAGCAGAATCCATCTCGCTTAAAATAACGCCCGTGGTTAAGCCTAAAAAGCCATATAGCTTCGACATCCATTCAGAATCACGCGCCGCCAAATAATCATTCACGGTGATGACATGAACACCGCGAGCAGGCAAAGCATTCAAATAAGCCGCCAATGTTGCCATCAGGGTTTTACCTTCCCCTGTTTTCATCTCAGCGATTTTAGAGTCATCTAAAATTATGCCGCCGATAAATTGCACATCGAAATGGCGCATATTAAAGACACGACTAGAGCCTTCTCTCACTACCGCAAAGGCTTCGGGAATTAAACTATCCAGCGTTTCGCCTTTTGCCAGACGCTCTCTAAATTCCTGCGTTTTAGCTTGCAAGGCTTCATCAGATAACTTTTCGTATTCAGAAGTAAAGGCGTTGATTTTCTTAACCACCTTCATCTTCTTTTTAATTAGCCTGTCATTACGACTCCCTACAACAACTTTAACCAACTTATCAAGCATACTTTTTTCCGATGAAATAAAAAGACTGAAACAAAATCGTGCAATTATATACTGTATTTAAAGGTTTTTTCCAGATTAATAACGATATGAGCTATAGAATATATCTTATAAAACTGATTGGAACTAAGAAATTAAGGGGGTTTAAAGAGAGTCCTTAAACCTAAAAGAGCAATAAATCTTAAGAATAAGTTAGCTCTGGTAATAAAACTAAAGCTACGTTAAGGCTACCTGCTTAAGTCTGGATATTTTTATCCAAAAAGCTTAAGCTCTCGTTGTCCTATTTTTAAGCGGTAGTAAAAAGAAGGGCATGAATAGCCGTCTTAAGAACAAATACAAACGGAAATCCAGCTATAAAAAAGTATATTTAAATTGTCCATGTGAATCATGATCTACAATTACTTTCTCTAAATCATCTCGCCTGCGATCTTTTTTACGCTCACAAGGTAACACATAATTATGTGGCATTGGATGTTCACGGCGGTCATTCTGCCAGCGACGCTGAACATATTCCCTCACCTCAACTTTTCGACCCAACAAAGGATGCTTATTAAGTTTTTTAATCGCTTTTCCAGCGATTTCATCGGACTCTACCCTAACTAAGGCATGATATTCCAATTTTTGGCGTGAGGGATCTTTAATAATAAGCATCTGAACGCGTTCTATGCGCCCACTTTTTCTTAATAGCCCACCTTTCAGAGCAGGTTCTACAAAGTCAACGATGTCATCGTAACGAGTCGAGGCAAGAACATTTCTAAAGAAGACAATCATAACAATATTTTAAAAAATGAATTAAAAATGCTGGTTAAGATAAAGTTTTTTTTGCTAAACGTTTGAGAGGTATATCACAAAAAAAACTTTACGTTTATAAAAACTTATTTTTAAAATAACTTTAATTTATTGATATATTTTAATATTCAGATTTAATTATTATCTGAAGTATGAACTCTACACGCCTAAGTATTTTAGATGGAGTCGTTTTTTGCTTGATAAATTAAGGGTTATTTAAACTTATTAATAGCGGTATCATACGGGCTGCTTTATTTTTAGATGGAAAAAAGATGATTAGTGCAGGTATTGTAGGCGGGACAGGTTATACAGGCGTAGAGCTGTTACGCATTTTGGCGTTACACCCTGAGGTTGAGGTAACGGTTGTTACTTCACGCGCAGATACGGATAAACGCGTTGATACTATTTATCCTAATTTACGTGGTTTGTGCGATGCTGTTTTTACCGCGCCAGAAGTCGATTCTCTCGCTGAATGTGATGTGGTGTTTTTTGCCACGCCTAATGGCATTGCGATGAAGATGGCGGATGAGTTATTGAATCGTGGCGTAAAAATCATTGATTTATCCGCTGATTTTCGCTTACAAAATGTTTCTGAATGGGAGCATTGGTATGGACTGATTCATGAAAGCCCGCATTTAATTAGGCAAGCGGCTTATGGCTTGCCAGAAATTAACCGCGAAGCGATTAAAAAAGCGTCATTGATTGCGTGTGCAGGGTGTTACCCAACCGCAGTACAGTTAGGTTTTTTGCCGTTAATTGAAAAAGGTTTGATTGATTTAAAACATCTTATTGCCGATGTAAAATCGGGTGTGAGTGGGGCAGGGCGTAAGGCGGCTTTATCTTCTTTGATGAGTGAAACAGGGGAAAGTTTTAAAGCCTATGCGGTAGCAGGACACCGACATTTACCTGAAATCAAACAAGGTTTAGCTAAGGTTGTACAGCGTCAGTTAGAAAATGGCGAAGCTTTTTCCACAGCTTTTGGTGATGAAGCAGGAAAACCTGAGATTGGTTTAACGTTTGTGCCACATTTAACGCCAATGATTCGGGGTATTAATGCGACGTTATACAGTCAAACCGATGCTAGTTTAGCGGATATTCAAAGTTTGTTTGAACAGCGGTATGCCGATGAAAACTTTGTGAGTGTTTTGCCTCAAGGCGTTGCGCCTGATACACGAAATGTACGTGGTAGCAATCATTGTCAATTGAGTGTTTTTAAGCCTCAAGGTGAAAATACTTTAGTGGTGTTATCGGTTATTGATAATTTGGTTAAAGGTGCGGCAGGGCAAGCAGTGCAGTGTTTAAATCTAATGAATGGTTTTGATGAGGATTTAGGTTTAAAAACAATTGCTCTCTATCCTTAGGGAACGGAAGCGCGACTTTTAGTCGCGCACGAGACCTAAAAAACATTTTCAAAATCTATAATAAAAACTGGAGTCCAAAACATGTTTTGGACTCCGAAAATATCCGAAAACTTTTGCTTGGCTACTTACGTGAAACTTCGTGCGCGACTAAAAGTCGCGCCTCCACGTAGTTACAAATCATTAAAACTTCATGCTCTTCATGGTTTGAAAATCA
>WTBX01000015.1 GCA_013138855.1 Methylococcaceae bacterium | reverse complement strand
TTGTTGTGGCTGATTTTCTAATTGTCTCAACCATGAAGTAAATCCTAGGCTGGCAACGTGACGTTTTAACTCATTTAAATCGACAGTTTGGCGTTTCATATCCTCAAGGCTGTAGCTTAAACCTAAGTCCGTTTTTATGGTGGTTAATTGTTTGGAGAGTGATAACTGCTCCAAATTAGCACGTAAACTCTCGCCGACCTTACCTTTAATTTCATCGGCGCAGTTAACCAGCTCTTCTAAGGTTTCATATTTAGCTAACCATTTCGCCGCCGTTTTTGTTCCTACTTTGGGGACACCGGGTATGTTATCGGAGCTATCGCCCATCAAAGCGAGATAATCAATAATTTGCTCAGGTTTCACCCCAAATTTGTCGATAACGCCTTGTCTATCCATTTTGGTATTCGACATACTATTTTCCAGCGTGATTTGCTCAGTGACTAACTGCGCCATATCTTTATCACCTGTAGAAATCACCGCATCAAAACCTTGAGCCGCTGCATATTGCGCTAACGCGCCTAAAACGTCATCGGCTTCAACCCCGTCTTCAATAATCAACGGCAAACCCATTGCCTTAATTAAATCGTGCAAAGGCTGAATTTGAACGCGCAAATCATCATCCATAGGGGGGCGATTGGCTTTATAGTCTTCATAAAGTTCATGGCGAAAATTTTTACCCTTCGCATCAAATACAACGGTGAAATAATCGCTTTGATAATCCTTAATGAGTTTACGCAACATATTAGCAACGCCGTAAATCGCATTAGTCGGCAAGCCGTCTCGATTGGTTAAAGGCGGCACAGCATGATAGGCTCGAAATAAAAACGAAGAGCCGTCGATTAAAATCAGACGTTGTTTAGACATTTTTTAAGTAGGTAAATAAAGGCAAGTTAAAGCAAGACAGCGTTTAACTGTCGGCGTGAAAAAACAAGTTTTTTCACTTAAAAGGAAATCAGTAAATTATATAACGGATTAGCCGTTACTTTAGGGTTTAATCTCGCATCACAGATTATCAATAACAAATTGACAAAGCCCGTTAGATAGATAAAACTGACGAGATGATAGCGTTATCATGTAACAACTAATCATTAACAACTAACCATTCAACAGGGGAATATCATGGCTATAAGTCTTGCAAAAGGACAACGTATCAGTCTTGAAAAAGGCGGTAAGGGTTTAGAGAAAATGTGTGTCGGTGTCAACTGGGGCGCGATTGAGAAAAAAAGTTTATTCGGAAAAATAAAAAAAGAAGCCGTTGATTTGGATGCGTCAGTAGGTTTGTTTTCAGAAAACAAGCAACTGATTGATACGGTTTATTTTGGTCAATTAGGCTCTAAATGTGGTTCTATTCGCCATTCTGGTGATGATTTAACAGGCGATATAGATGGCGATGATGGCTTAGATAATGAAGTTATCGTGGTTGATTTAACACGTATTCCAAAAACTGTTAGCCAAGTTGTTTTTGTTTTGAACTCTTTTCAAGGGCAAGATTTTGCGGCGATTCCAACGGCTTCGATTAGAATCTATGAAGGAACGCCTGATAGAGTCGATGATATTATTGCAACGTTTGATATTGCCAATGATGCGACGTTTGCGGGTAAAGTTTCTATGATTATGGGGAAATTATATAGACACGGTGATTCGTGGAAATTTACTTCGATTGGTGATTCAACACCAGACCGTAAATTAGAGCAGACACTGCAAACAGTTTCGGCTAAATATCTTTAAAAACAAACCGCCGAGGTTTTAAAAACCTCGGCGGTTTAAGCGTTAAATTAATAGCTTTTTAGCAATTTTGAATAAAACTTTTAAGCCTTTTTCGCCCATATCCTGAAGCTTTGCGATTTTTTCATTATCATCGCCCGCTTGTTTTAATACCGCTTTAATTTCATTTAGCTGTACTTTTTCTTCTTCACTAAACAACGCTTCAAGCTCTAACTCATCAAAACGAGATTTTTTCTCATCATCAAAACGTCCCATTATTTACTCCTATTTGAAATTACTTTGTAACTTATCTTTATATTCCATCAATAAACGTTGCTGATTTTCTGTTGTTCGTCTAAGTGATTTAGAAAAGTCTAAATTTGATTTACTTAAATTAATTAGTTCACCGTAGCCATCATTCGCCGTTTTTAATAATGCTTCGCGTTTATCTTCTATTTTCTTAATTTTTTTACTTAAGTCTTCCGCGTATTCTAAGACTAATGCTTTAACTTCTTTTTTGGGTAAGCTTTTGCGTCCTTTTAATTGCTCGTTAAGAACTTTATCAAGCATGACGGTGGACATATGTTCTTTAGCATTGTCAATTTGGTCGTCGGTATAATTATTAATCAGTGAAATTTGATTGGCGTGCGCTTTTTGGATGCCGCTCAAAATTAATTCTTGTGAGATTATGGTTTGTTCGGGAACAGTGACACATGCTGTGAGAGACAGGGCTAAACTTAAACAAAGAAATATTTTTTTCATGATTCTTCTGATCCCTATTTAAGCAGAACTTTTAAGTCTTCTAGTGTAATTTCTGTAATTTGAGAAATTTCTTCTAAAGACATATTTAATTTAAACAATTGCTTGGCAATAGCAATCGCTTTTTGATGCCCTCCCTGTTTAAAGCCTCTTTTTTCTCCTCTTTTCTCCCCTCTTTTTTCGCCGCGCTTTTCCCCCTTCTTTTCGCCTCTTTTTTCTCCAATCAAAAAGCTTGGTAGTCTTTCTATTTCAATTTCTAACATTTCAAACTCCTGTTGAATATCAATGTCTATATTACGGTTGCTCGCTAAAATTTCCAACATGCTGACATATTCGCGTAAAGCTTTGTTGTCATTGGTGGTGATGGCTATCAGCTTGGTTAAAACTTCATGAATAACCGTTTTCGCTTTAGTTTTTTTAAAGTCACCTAAAATTGCCAGCACTAAAGCATCGGCGGTATTTTGCTGAATGAAGAAGTGATAATCAATCGTGTGCATGTCGATGATGCGATATTGATAATC
>WTBX01000105.1 GCA_013138855.1 Methylococcaceae bacterium | reverse complement strand
TCCAGTAAGAATAGAGTTTAGCGACGGCATAAGGGGAACGCGGATAAAAAGGGGTGCTTTCTTTTTGTGGGGTTTCTTGTACTAAGCCATAGAGTTCTGAGGTTGAAGCTTGATAAAAGCGAGTTTTCTTTTCCAGTCCTAGAAAGCGAATGGCTTCTAGTAAACGTAAAGTGCCGAGACCATCGACATCGGCGGTATATTCAGGGGATTCAAAGGAAACGGCTACATGAGATTGTGCGCCTAGATTATAAACTTCATCAGGCTGTACTTCTCGTAATATGCGAGTTAAATTTGAAGTGTCGGTTAAATCACCGTAATGCAAGGTGAAGTTTTTATTATTTACATGGGGGTCTTGATAAATATGATCTATTCTTTGAGTATTAAATGAAGAGGATCGGCGTTTAATACCATGAACTTCATAGCCTTTTTCTAATAAAAACTCGGCCAGATAAGAACCATCTTGACCTGTTATGCCTGTAATAAGCGCAGTTTTATTCATTATATTTCCCTTGTTTAGAAAGATATTTTAGTAGTCAAAAATCAGTATTACGTGAAGTTTGTAGTCTTCTTTTTTACATTACAACTGATGTTACGCAGAGATAGGGTCGGGGAGATCCCTCCCCGCCCTCCAAACCGTGCGTGCGGTTCTCCCGCACACGGCTTTCCCGCTAAGAATTTCCACATCGGGGCTGACATGCCATCACATAAGCTTCTTCTAAGGAGAAAAGCCCCTGTTCAGCAAAATAGGTATTTGGCATCTGTTTATGTAACCATTGTGTGCGCCCAAAGCAGGAATACCCTTTCATTTGTTTACACCTTAAACTGCGTAAACGCCGCCTGATAAATCCATCTAACTTTGGAAACGTCCATTTATTTGCGTGTTTGAAATAGTTAAACCAGCCTCTTAGCATTGGATTCAGGTCTTTTGCAATACACTCCATGCTATCTCCACGACCACGTTTGGTTTTGCTACGGATTTTGTCTTTAAAAGCGTCCATACTTTTCTTTCTGACAAACCGCTTTCCTGCTTCAAACCGATAACCTAGAAATTCAAAGCCCTGCCCTTTTATCATACAGTTGCCTATATGTGTTTTGTCAGGATGCAAGATTAGCTCTCTGTCATCGACCCATTGCCGAATCATCACTAATGCCTGCTCTGCTTTGTCTTGGCTATCACACAGTATCACAAAATCATCCGCGTATCTGACCATCGTATAACCTGCCTGCATCATGGTTTTATCCAGCTCATGCAAGTATAAATTGGCTAATAATGGACTGATAATCGCACCTTGCGGCGTACCTGCCGTGGGTGTCCATTGTTCAAGCCCGTTGATTATATCCTGTTTCAGATAAGCCTCTATCAGGTTCAACACTTTGCCATCACTAATATATTTCTCAACTTCGAGCATTAGCTTGGTATGGGAAATGGTGTCGAAATAATTTTTCATATCGGCATCAACAACCCAAGTTTGTCCCATTTTTAAATGCTTATCCACTTTCCACAGCGCATTCTTACAACCGCGCTGAGGTCTGAAACCGTAACTGCTTGATACAAACTCATTCTCGAAGATAGGCTCAATGACCAACTTCAAGGCAGCTTGCACAATACGGTCTTTTACCGCAGGAATACCCAACGGACGCTTACCGCCTCCAGCTTTAGGGATTAATACCCTTTTGACTGGCAACGGCTGATAGCAACCTTCTTTTAACGCCTGATGCAACTCTTGCAGATAAATATCCTGCCCTGCTGCAAAGCGTTCCACACTCACACCGTCTATGCCATGACAACCCTTATTGCGCTTGACCTGTTTCCAAGCCGCCAGCAAAGTAGCTGGAGCATAAACCTTGTCCCACAAACTAAACCATTTACCGCCTTTCACACCGTTATCCAGTGCTGCCAACATAGGTTTCGTCCACACTGATGCTTCCACCCATGACCAATGTGCATAGGTTTCTGTTTCTTGTTTAGTCGTTTCCGACACTGACGAAATAACATTTTGTTGCATTATATGGATTCCTCCTATTTCTTAAACCTGCCTCCCTTTCCTAAAGCAAGCTTTGCTAACTTGCCGTTTCCACTATTAGATTTAAGGTTTAGGCTCGCGCTTATCTTTTCAAGTTATGACATTTTCACGTCAAGGTCATGATAAATCTTGCCATACGTTAATCTTCCTAGCTTACGGTACTATGAAGGTTCTGACTTCTGCCTGCCGTCTCCACAGCAAACAGCTCTCCCCACTTCTCTCAACTTACCTTCCGAACATTCCGCTCCCAACCACTTGGTAGGCTCTGTTATCGTTTTTACACCACACGCGAATTCTTACCATTCGCAACGTAACAGATGATTTTCAGGCTTCGCCACTCACTCGCAGACTCGCCGCCTTGCCCAGCCGAATCGGATTCGTACCCTACGGACTGCCCATTCGCTTTCAGTTGCTCCCCACCCCAGACCGCACTATAATTACGATGGCGCAGTTACTTTCCGCTACGACGTTATGGCATACGCCGACAAGGACTTTCACCTTGCTGATAAATTGCCCCCATGGGCGTACGAGTGAAAAAACAAGTTTTTTCACGTTTGCATATAAAGGAGGAGTCCAATAGCTTTAGCTATTGGCGAGTTTTTAAAACAGGCAGCTTCAAAAAGTTTTAGTTTTGCTTCTTTACACCAATAGCTAAAGCTATTGGACTCCAACATAAGCCAAAACTTCGATTTGGAGGATCAGTGAAAAAACTTGTTTTTTCACTCCAAACACTAAAAATGTTTACTGTTTATTATTAGGCTATTTATAATTTTTTGCGTAACATCAGTTATTAATATCACTAAAGAGTATGGAAAAAAGATGGAAGAACTATGAAAATGATATGAATTTTTCGGTTACCGATTTAACGCGGGACACACAATTAAAATTTATAAATCGTTCTAAGCCTTAAATAATCATTATCTTCCCAGCGACCAAAATGCGTATTGTCAGCACCATCAAAAAATGCCCCTTCCAGTCTAAAGGTCAAGTTATCGTTAGGTTTATATTCAGCCCCACCAAACAAACCAAAATCTCCTTCAATATTATGACTTGCTGAGAAAAAATAGCCCCATTTGTGATTATGTTC
>WTBX01000222.1 GCA_013138855.1 Methylococcaceae bacterium | reverse complement strand
AAATAAGACATAACAAGAAAAAGCATAAAAAGAAATTAGGGAAAATTATCGACCAATTTCGTAGTAGTACCGATGTCTTACCCGATGCTGCTGTCGTATTAGGTGAACATGATGAAATATCGTGGTCGAATAAACTCGCCAAGAAAATATTAGGCATCAAAAAGCAAGATAAAAATCAACGTATTCAAAACCTAATTAGAGTACCTGAGTTCATCCTCTACCTAAAAAATTATGAAAGTAGTCCGCCTTTTAATATGCCTTCGCCTATTGATGAAAGCATTATTCTACAATTTCGCTTAGTGAGTTATGGTAAGGGACAAAAGTTACTTATCGCCCATGATGTGACTCAGCAAAAAAATTTAGAGGCGATGCGTAAAGATTTTGTCGCCAATGTTTCTCACGAATTAAGAACGCCGCTAACCGTCTTAAAAGGTTATCTGGAAACTTTGCAAGAATTAGATGACCAGCATTCACCACTTTTAAGCCAATCACTACAACAAATGTCGGCTCAAAATGAAAGAATGGAATATTTGGTTGATGACTTATTGTTACTCGCAAAACTTGAAACTCAACAAAAAAAATCGACCTTCGTTGATGTTAATGAACTCATTAATCGAATTTGTGTAGAAAGTGATGCGATTGAAAAGTTTAATAGTCGCATAGATTTGTGTTTAGAAACTGAAACCGCTATCTATGGACAGGAAGACGAATTACGCAGCGCGTTCAGTAATTTGATTATTAATGCCTTAAAGTATTCACCCGAAGATACTTTTGTAAAAGTTATCTGGCGAAAAACAGCAGATGCGATTATTTTTGAGGTTATAGATCAAGGTGAGGGCATTGCAGCAGCCGATATTCCTAGAGTCACCGAACGTTTTTATCGTGTAGATGTAAAACGCAGTCGTAAATTAAGTGGGACAGGTTTAGGGCTTGCGATAGTGAAACATGTACTCATTCGTCATGATGCTAGGCTGGAAATAGCGAGTCAAGTAAATCAAGGCAGTTGCTTTAGATGTCTATTTCCGCTTTCATCAATATGTAATCCTAATTAAGAAGAGCTAATTCAGCTTAATTTAAAACGTCTTCTTATTGCTGGTTTTCCGCGACTAAAGATCACGAATCCGATTCGGTGTGACCCGTTGGCGAGTCTGTGAGCTGATGACGAAGCCTGAAAATAACCGTTAGGTTATGTGGCGTTAAACCATGAAAGACATGAAGAATTTAAATCTTCATGTCTTTCATGGTGATTGCTTAAATTAATTTGTGTACGTTCCCTAAGAGTAAAAATTCTGATTATCAGGCATTTAGGGGGGGGGACTAAAGGCGAGATAATCAGGTTATTTACAATTCTCCCAGACAAAAGTTAATCGCGATTTCATCCCAGCCACTGTAACCACCATGAGGAAGCGGCTGAACCTTATTTCGTCGCCACACGCGAGGGCAACGAGAACCTTCCTCAGCGCGGTCGTAAGCGGTGATGAGTTTGTCGCGCGAGAATAGGCTAACTTCTTGGGGTCCCACGATTTTTCTGGGTGGCGTAATGTGCAAAAAGACAACGCCATGAGGTGGACTGCTATCAAAAATTCTAAACGCCCACTTTCCATAAGCGGCGCATAAATGCTTCGTAACATCTATCCCTGCTCTGTGCTGAAATGGGTCACCGTTAGCGCAAAGTGCTACGGCTTCTGTACGTGATAACAGCTCCCAATTGCCACCATCTGGAGCCATTTGCATTCCTTCTTTGCGCCGCGTACCTCCTGTAAGCGTGCAAGTTGAAATTCCGAGGCCTGTTTTTTCTGGAACGGGTAAGCATCTTATAGGCATAATGTTTCTCCTTATAATTATCTTAGGTTGATAAAAATCTGCATTTTAAACACTCTTAAAATATATGAATCAGAGTTCTGAAAGAGCATTTATCATGCTTTAACATGGCTAAAACTAAATTATTACGTCAAGAATGAGATTTCTTTATTCGGAATAGCGAGATCACGTAAACCAACTCATAACATTTATTGGCTCACGTTTTTTACTAAGACCTAACTTTACCACCTTAAGATATATAAATTGTTAAAAAGTTTTAATTACAACGCTTCGTTTTTCATCATATCCCACCCTTTCAATTCACCAGCCGTTACTGTACCGCCTTCTGTGAACTTGTTGTACTTCATTTGGAAGCCGTTGAAGTTAATTGCGAATGACTCAGATGGGCGTTCACCACCACTAGAAGTGCTATAAGAGCTAACAATCGCATCATGCAACACCATTTCTAAATATTCCTGCCCTTTAGCATCTGCACCACCCGTTTGTACAAAATGAATGGTCGCTTTTCCTAATGACTTACCGCAAACCGCTTGCATCATTAAGTCTACTGAAGCCTTATCCATAGACTTGCTTAAAGTGACTTCAGAAAAAGAAGGGTTACTGGTTTCACGATCAGCTCCACCGCCACTAGCAGAAATCGCACGCCCTACACCGAATTGTAATGAATCAATAGTTATCCAATCTGTATGGCTAGCGACTGAACTATCACCTTTAATGGCTGTTTCAAAATTTAATAAAATCATGACTAATTCCTAATTGGTTATTGAAAAGTAAGGCTTTTTGTGAGGCCTTGTTTGTTTCTACGGTTTTAGAATACAAAAACAATCTGGATAAATTATGGAGTAAATGAGGAGTAATTATGAAAAGCAGAGCATCATTTCAAAGGCTTGTTGTTGGGCGGTTTGAAGGGGAATTTTAATGACGGTCGAAACTACATCGGCCAACTTAATAAAAAACTTATAGACCATGAAGCGCATGGTTAAAAATATATTTTAAGTGTTGGGGAGGAGAGGGATTTAAATTTCGTAGCGGCAAACCTGACAGGTTTTCGTGCAACTTTAAATCTCCATGAAGACCTGTCAGGTTTTACTTTTCTATGTTGTAAATACGTTTTGATCTTTAATCCAATGCTCGTATAAACTTCCAGATGAAATGGCAGCCGAGTGCTTGATTGGCGAAGAAATAAGAGAAAAATGTCTTCGGTGATGGTGGCGAGGAAAACAGGCGGTTAAGAATAAAATTAAAGCGATGATAGTTAACGGCTTGATTAGCGTTTTCATGATGACTCCTTAGAAAGATATATCAGAAGTTTTCTAGTTTTCACTTTTAATTGGAAATTTATACGAGCGTTGCAGTAACGCCCATATCATGCTTTAAATGATTGTAGGAGTTTTCATTAGAATGCAGGAACGAGAACGAATGGCGAACCATGCATTTAAAGAAAAACTAAATGCTTAAAAATTAAAAAAGGAATTGGGCTTTGTACGAGTAAAAAAGGGGGGGAAGACAAAGCCTTTCCTAATATCAGCAGATGCCGTGCAAGCTTATTTTGTAATGCTTA
>WTBX01000106.1 GCA_013138855.1 Methylococcaceae bacterium | reverse complement strand
TAATCGCTTGCTATTCATCAAGCGGAGCTTGATTAATAGGCATTCCCAAACAGAGTTTGGGAACGAGCCAAACTGACAACGGCGATTCATGAATATCATTAATCAACCTGTCTTCCTCATAATCGCTAAAGCAATTTATCACAGATTGATTTTTTGATTATATTCAAATCTTAAGTGTACGAAAATAAATGTACAACAAGACGCATCTAAATTATAATTCTAGCATAAGGTAACACTAAAAAGAGTAATAGCATTGGGATTTAAACAAATCAAACATCAGCTTATTCAATGCCTTGAACAAGGCTATGTCATTCACGAGCAAAGAGGTGATATAGATATAAAAAACCTTCTTGCGATTGGTGAAATCAGCACCAATGAATTAATCGAAATAATAAAACAGACACGAGGCAATGAATACGAGAATAGCCCACATCATTACGACTCAAATATCACTGTGCATATACTGAAAACAAACTGCGCCAAAGAAGGTTGGTATATCAAATGGTATTTTAACGAACCAGATAGCGTTTTTATCAGCATCCATCATTAAGCAGTTTAAAAAGCTAAATGAACAAGCATTTAGCTTTTTAATTTGTCCGAACATTAACATGAAAATTTTAAAAGTTGGCGATAAAACAAAATCAGCATGTGATAACTGTAAAGCTTTTGTCAATGCAAGCTACCAATTGAGAAACGTACCCTTTAGCGATAATAGCGATATCGTAAAAAATGTATTAGTCGGTGTTTGCGATTGTTGTGATGCAGTTATATCTTTACCACACCAATCAACACCTCTGGTTAAAAAACAGCTAGAAAAACAAAAAGGTAGCATTGAAAGTCGAGTACCTTCCCACCTAATTGACATTCTAAATTTAGCTAGTTTTGAATTAAGTGGCAGTACCGACTTTGTTCCTATGATTGTTAGATATTATCTTCATAATCTATCAACTAGAGAGCTATCAGCTAAAAATATAGATAAATATCTGACAAGTGATTTAGCTAAGGGAAAAGCACAAAAACGCTTATCAATAAAAGGTAGAAATGTTATTAGCGATATTGAAAATTTGAAAAAAATAACTCACATTAGCTCTACTTCTGATTTAATCAAAAGTATTATTTTAAGAATAAATGATGATATTTTGTTGCAAAAACACCCTAAATCTAAAAAAATTCTAAAAAACTTGGTTGCAATATCTAGTTAATTTTTCTTTAACGCCACCTTAGCCTCATCCCAGTACTTATCTAATTCATCAAGTTCACAATCTCGCAATACACGTCCAGACTGAGAGACTTGCTGCTCTATATATTGAAAACGTCCACTAAATTTTTTATTACTTTCTTTCAAGGCAATTTCAGGATTAACTTTTAAATGCCTTGCTAAATTAACCGCAACCAATAATAAATCACCAATTTCTTCCTGAATATGCGCTTGATCGCCACTTTGCCATGCTTCCTTAACTTCGTCTAACTCCTCTAAAACCTTATCAAACACAGGCTCAGGTTCTTTCCAATCAAAGCCATGACTAGCAGCTCTATCTTGCAGCTTTTCACATTGAACCAAAGCAGGAAGATTTTTAGCAATGCCATCTAAAACACTAGCAGTTTCATCCACTTTCGGTTTAGCCGCTCGTTCACGTTCTTTAGCATCTTCCCATGCTTGGGCGCGTTCTTCATCAGTATTAAAAACAGCATCCGCAAAAATATGAGGATGTCTAACAATTAATTTTTCGCAAATACTCTCAGCAACTTGCTCAAAATCAAACAGCTTTTCTTCTTTTGCCATTTGTGAATAAAACACCACTTGCAACAGTAAATCACCTAACTCAGAACGTAAATCATCCATGTCTTCACGTTCTGCGGCATCGGCGACTTCATAAGCCTCTTCAATGGTGTAAGGAATTAAGCTAATAAAATCCTGTTTTAAATCCCAACTACAGCCATCCTCAGGACGACGTAAGCGTGACATGATATTAATTAATTTTTCAGTGTTTTTTAAATTCACAATATTAACGACTCACTAATGAAAAGAAATAAAAAAACCTGATAGTTTTTCAAAACATATCAGGTTTATTTGATTATCGTGTGATAACGATCGCTTTAAAAGGTTGAACCAAAACTTGCTTTATAACGCTTTTTAAAGGCATCCATTTCAAAGGTATGATTTTGGGTACCATGATGCTCAATTTTAATCGCACCTAATAAAGACGCAATCCGTCCTGTTTCTTCCCAGCTATATTCATTGGTAATGCCAAATAAAATACCTGCACGATAAGCATCGCCACAACCTGTAGGATCATTTAAGGCTTTAGCTTTCGCAGAGGGAATTTCTATCATCGCGCCTTCAATATAAATTTGAGAACCTTCCCCACCGCGCGTCACAATTAAGGCATCAACCATTTTGGCTAATTCGTCTAAAGACAAACCTGTCTGGTTTTGCATTAACTCTGATTCATAATCATTGAAAATTGCCCACGTCGCTTGTTCCATAAACGCTAACAAATCTTCTTTGCCAAACATTGGCATTCCTTGACCTGGATCAAACATAAACGGAATTTCAGCGTCCACAAATTCAGTCGCATGTTGTATCATGCCATCACGACCATCTGGTGAAACAATACCAATGCTAATACCTGCATTGGTTGGCACAGAATTTAAATGTGAAGAATTCATCGCACCTGGGTGAAAGGCGGTAATTTGATTATCGTCTTCATCCGTAGTGATATAAGCTTGTCCCGTATAGCTATCATCAACTGTTTTTAAATATTTACGAGAAATGCCCGATAAACTTAACCATTGTGAATACGGTTCAAAATCATGACCTACCGTTGCCATAATCAACGGTTCTTCGCCCAATAACTTCATGTTGTAAGCAATGTTTCCCGCACAACCACCGTATTCTCTACGCATGGCAGGGACTAAAAAAGATACATTTAAGATATGTACTTTTTCAGGAAGAATATGGTTTTTGAATTTATCATGAAACACCATGATGGTGTCATAGGCCATAGAACCACATATTAATGCGCTCATTTTTTTCCTCTTAAAATAATAATATAAATATCCAGACGATAGCCGTCCAGATCATAGCTAACATAACGGTTGCCGAGCCTATATCTTTTGCTCTACCTGATAACTCATGACGCTCAAGCCCTATTCGGTCAACAACGGCTTCAATCGCAGAATTTAATAGCTCAAATAATAAAACCAGAACGACACTACCGATTAATAAAAGTTTTTCTACAACGCTTTCCCCTAACCATAAGGCTAAAGGCGTTGTGACTAGAAATATTAAAACTTCTTGTCTAAAAGCTTCTTCGTGTTTCCATGTCGCTTTTAAACCAGCAATGGAAAAATGAAAGGCATTGATAATACGTTTAAAACCTTTTACGTTTTGATGTGCCATGCGTTAAAAATACCTAGGTTTATTGGGTTTAGAAATGAAAATAATTAACTGGGAGAAATTTTTTAACCATGAAGTATTGGAGCCGCGACTTTTAGTCGCGCACGAGACCTAAATATCTCTCCAAAATCTATAAGTTAAGTAGATTCAAATAAGCTCGTTTTAATATTCAGGCATGAAGCTTCGTGCGCGACTAAAAGTCGCGTCTCCACCTGAGTAGTAACGAAAACCTAAGGTCTTCATGGTAGAAACTAGGAGTCTTCGGTTGCTTGCTGATAATCATCTGCATTCATTAAAGCGTCAAGTTCATCTAACTTATTAGCTTTAATGCAAAATAACCAGCTTTCATAAGGTGCATCATTAACGAGTTCAGGTTCATCACTAATCTCACTATTAATCTCAATAATTTCACCCGAAACAGGCGCGAATAAATCAGAAGCCGTTTTGACGGATTCGACCACCGCACATTGTTCGCCTGCACTTACTTTTCGACCGACTTCAGGAAAATCTACATAAACTAAATCACCCAACTCTGACTGGGCAAAATCACTAATCCCTACGCGGACAATATTATCCTCTTCAAGTTTTGCCCATTCATGGGAACTTGCATATTTTAAATCGTCTGGAAAATCGCTCATTTTTTAGTTCTCAAAGTTTAAAATGTTAAGCCAAGACATAAGGATAACGCGCAATTTATGAAATACAACAAAAAATTTATTTAATCGCTCTGTCAAACCTTATAATCTAATATTTTACCCATTAATTTCATGAAAGCTTTGCCATTATTTTATTTAACCGCCCTATTATTTAGTTTTTCTATTAATACTTTTGCTGATGACGATGATGATTTAGACGATAAGCCAGCCGTGCAAATGCTTAATGGAGAAAGCATTGTTTTTATGGATGAAGACGCACAGGAAATAACGGGCTTGGAAACGCTAACATTAAAGTCTATAAAATATGCCCCAGAATTACTGGTTCAGGGCAAAGCTCTTAATATAGAACCCTTATTAAATCTGCGTTATCAATATTTAACGACACTTGCACAAACAGGTGGGCTTAAAGCACAGGCTAAAAATACCCAAAAAAACTTTGCGCGTATGCAAAAGCTGCGTAAAGAAGTAGGGATTGCCACTCGTAATCTGCAAGCAGAGCAAGCTAAATGGGCAAGTGATAAAGCCAGTCTTTCTAGCAGTCATTATCAACTTAGCTATCTTAAAAACAGTGCGATTAACCAATGGGGCGATAAAATCACCGCGCAAACCCTTAATAATTCATCATCGACTTTCAATAAACTGTTAAACGGTCAAGGTGCATTATTAAAAATTAGTTTACCGCCTGATAATCGTTTTGATGAGTCGATTAAGACTATTTTTATTTCTCCTTCTGCAAACCGACAGCAAGCGGTGAAAGCAGTATTTATTGCGCCTTCGCCGCAAGTGGATAATTTTACCCAAAAGCGACAATATTTTTTTAAAACTGATGCGGCAACTATCAAGGCAGGAATGTTGTTGAGTGCATGGATTCCTTTGCAACAGCAAGCACAAACTGGGGTTATGATTCCAGCTTCCGCGCTTATCTGGCATTTAGGCGAGGCATTGGTATTTGTTAAAGTTGATGAAGAACATTTTAGTCACCGTCCTTTATCGGTGTATCAAAAAACAGCGGAAGGTTATTTTGTGACCGACAAGCTTAAAGCCGATGATGAAGTTGTGATTGTCGGTGCGCAAATGCTGTTATCGCAGGAATTTAGAGGGCAAATTCCTGATGAAGACGATGATGATTAATAATCGAAATAATAGCCAACGAATATTTTTCTATTCGGAGTGAAAAAACACGTTTTTTCACTAACGTTCAATACAAAAATATCGCTTGATAAACTGGACTCTAAAGCCTGATTTTAACTCCATCTTTATACTCTAAACTGATGTTACGCAGAGGAGTAAAAACAAGTTTTTTTACATTTGCATATAAAGGCGGAGTCCAATAGCTTTAGCTATTGGCGTGACGCAGTGAGTAAACGCTTAAAAAACATTTTAACGTTTTATTATTGGCTAAAAAATCGTTGAAACGGTTATTCTCATTAATAAATATAGCCCACGGCTTAAGCCGTGGGCTATGTGAAAAGCACAATCTCAACCGTTTTAACGGTTTATAGAAATATTAGAATAATTACGAGCAATTACTTAGCTTTAAAACTTTTTTAACCTGTCTGCTTTTACCATTTTCAAAACTCGCCAATAGCTAAAGCTATTGGACTCCGTTTTTATATTTTAAACCTGAAAAAACGTGTTTTTTCACTTCTCTGCGTAGAATCAGCTAATAAAATAATGTAGCTTTGTTGATTTTTATATCGCTTTTTAAAAGTAGATGAACAAGGTAAAATGCTGAATACTATTAATTCATTTAAGTAAGGATTCAAATAATAATGGAAAGATTAAAAAATAAAATTCGTGACATTCCTGACTTCCCTAAAGAAGGAATTATTTTTAAAGATATTAGTCCCTTAGTTAAAGACCCTGCTGCACTAAGGCTTTCCATTTATCAATTACTACATCCTTTTTTAGGTAAAGAAATTACCGTGGTTGCAGGAATGGAAGCCAGAGGTTTTATTTTTGGATCTTTAGCCGCATGGGAATTAGGTGTTGGCTTTGTGCCGCTTAGAAAGCCCGGAAAATTACCTTATGATGTGCAAAGTATTTCTTATGATTTGGAATATGGTTCAGCAACCTTAGAAGCGCATGTTGATGCTTTTTCAGAAGGTGATCGGGTTTTATTAGTCGATGATTTACTGGCAACAGGGGGGACTGCAAAAGCAAGTTGTGAATTAGTTGAATCTCTAGGGGCGACTGTTGTTGCTTGTGCTTTTGTGGTTGAGCTTGATGATTTAAAAGGTAGAGAAAAACTAAGTGGCTATGATGTACATTCCTTAATACATTATTAATTGACGTTACGGAAAACTAATTGTTCATGAAAATTATTTATGAGCAACTTAAAGCAAAGTGTGTGGTATATAACCCTGTGAAATTTATGTTTTGTGTTGTATTTAACGATGAATCATGAAACGCATGAAGAATATGAAGGTTTTATCTTTCATGTTATTTATGATAAATATTAGATTCGGTGTCATGAGCGATTAAAGGTTCTTAGTCATTATTCATGAAAAATACGCTGATTAATTTAATGTTGAGGTAAATTGAAAAATTCAATTTTTATTAGTTACCGCTCCAATTAAACGGTGACTTAAAACATATTTTTAAAAATATTATTGAAGATTTAAAAAAATAAGTTATCATAGTAAGGGTAAACGCATTTGATAAAATTTATAGTTACTAACTATAGTTTTATTCACGCGTACAGATTTACATTAATTAAAAGGATGACAATATGAAAGCCTCAGATTTAAAAAAACTTAGCATTGAAGATTTAATTACTCTTTCATCAAAAGATTTAGTTATATTTCAAATGACACTGAATGATGCAATCGAAAGACGTAAAGATCAAGACAAAAGTGACTTTATGGATAAGGTTGCAACGTTAGCGACTGAGTCTGGTTTTGCTTTAGAGGAAGTTTTATTAACACCCCCTAGAAAAACACCTTCTATTAAATACAGAAACCCAGAAGAGCCTACACAGGGTTGGTCTGGTCGTGGTAGAAAACCTAACTGGTTATTAGCTTTAATCGAGTCAGGTAGATCAATAGAAGAGTTTGAAGTTTAAATTTTTCTCAAGTAAAAGGGGCGTTAGGCATTTGCTTAACGCCCCTTTTTTGATGCAATTTAAAGGGTATTTTAGATAGTTAGGAATGCAATGTTATATCATCAACTTAATAAAATTTATAAACTATGAAGGACTTGAAGAGCATGAAGTTTTAACGATTTATCTTCATGAGCTTCATGTCCTTCATGGTGAAAATATATTTTAAGTTTCGGGTGTTATGTGATTTTCATTCCTTAGCGTCTTAATTTAAGGTCGTATATCGGAGTGAAAAAACAGTTTTTTCATTAGGCATTCAAGAGTTTTTAATTTAAGCCCAACTTTTTAATTCGTGAAAATAGAGTTTGAATTTTTGGACAATCTTTTTCTCACGGCTTTCAAGATAAGAGGAAAAAAGAATTACAAATAAGCCTAGAGCAATCGCGCTTAACCACGGTGCAGCACTGTATAAATCGACTGCGTAACGGCAATAAAATAAAAAACCACTTGCAAAACAAATATGTCCTGTAAAAAAAGGAACTTTTTCGCGTGTTTTTAATCCAGAAACCGTCAATGCCATGCCTGTAATTAAGGCGAATATTGGAGCAAAATCTAAACCATCTACCATTGCTTCATAAGTCAAAAAAACCGCCAGTAAAGAGCTAACAAAACGATAGAGCTTAGCGTGATAACTGACGACAAAAGAAAGTCCAAATAAAACCATCGCCAGTGGCAACATTAATAATGCGAGTCCTTGAACATCATTGAAAAACTCATCCACAATTATCAACCAGACCGATAATGCAGAAATAGTGCCTATCAATTGTCCTATATAAAGAATCATCGCTGATTGCGTATAACGCTTAATATCACACAATAAATAAGTCGCAATTATCGCGCCTCCAATCACCGCTAATAAAAATGAAGCGGGATGCAATAAGCTGCGACCTATCATTATAAATAAAGGTAAAGAAATAATGAGTCGTGCTGCCAAGCCTTCTAATAATTGCATGGTTCTATCTTGATGCAATTGCTGTTCTATATAACGTAAAAATAAAAATAATCCGCCTATGGTTGCCGCAATGCTATGCGCCTCGCGTATCGGCAGCATCAATAAAGCATTGGAGATTACAAAAGCACTTAATAATAATTTAAGATGTTTACGCGCTAAAATTGAAAATCCTGCATAACTGACGATAACTAATAAGACTGCGGTCAAGCCTAAATCAAGCGCGATAACGGTAGGACTCACATCTATGAATTGCAACCAAGCATATTTAGGTTGTAAAGCTTGCTGACCATTCAAATAAGCATAAATCATCGAGCCGACTTGCGAGGTTTGTACGGTTAAAAAAGCCGTTCCTAAGCCGAAAAAAATTCGCGCTCCCTTGGTTTCATTAAAAACATAGGCACAGATTAAACCGCCTCCACATAATAATGAGGTAAAGCCTAAAGCGATCCAATAGCGGTAACTGGGGAGCATATTTTCATGCCCTTGTAGCATAAAGCTAATGGCGGACAAGATGATTAATAATGTGCCTGCCCAGCGTAAATAATTACTGATTTTAGCCGTCAAACTTTGAGATTTAGGCGTTGATTCAGTTTCGTTGTTGTCCGCATTAAGAGGGACTTGATAGGTTTCGGTATACATAACGGCTCTCCTTATTTTTCCAAGTCAACATCGGTGGGTTTTAATTCATCCAACAGCATTTTTAATTCCACGTCATCTTCATCTTTTTCAAAGTCAGCGGTAAACTCATCTTCAGCGGTGGTTTCTGTATAGTGATATTCATTGCCAACCACACTGCTTTCCCAGCGTTCAAAAATATCATCGACATCATCGCCACTGGCTTTTTGATTGACTAGCGTTTGCTGTACATGAGCGCGATTTTGTCTGGCGGTGAGTAATTCTTTTTTATTTTTTAAATTTTGTAATTGATTTTGAATGTGATTTAAATCGCCTTGAATTTTGTTTTCTTGCGTTTGACTTTGTTGATACAGCTTTTCGGTATGTTTGATTTGTTCACGTACCGAGCGTAGACGTTTTACACATTGCAAGGCTTTCTGTTCATCTTGATCGCGTGCTTTTAAGGCGCGTTGCGTCCATAATTCTTCTTGTTGCTGCAAATCATTTAATTGCTGTTGATATTGCGCAACCATCGTATGGACTTTATGCAAATGTACGCGTGTTTTACGTCCCAAGGTTTCTAAATCTTTAATGGCTGCACCTGCTAAGGCTTCATGGTTTTCAAATTCATCAGCAACCGTATCAATTTGTGCTTTCATGCTGACAAATAAGCGTTTAAAAGTGTTCATGGCGGCTCTCCTGTTAATAAATAATCTTTAACTTAGATAAAGCAAAATGCAGGCCAGTATTTTTTATATTATAACTAATTGATAATTAACACTTAATTATTTTAAGATATATTTATTTTTCATGAAATACATACACTCTATACAAAATATGTATATGCTTTATTGAGTTAATTTAAAGTTTTATCTTTTTATTTCCAATGATATGTCGTAGGGTGGGCTAGCTTATTGAGCGTAGCGAGATAACGTAGCCCACCGCATACTGTAAACAGGTGGGCTACGTTTTTTTGCTGCGCAAAAAAAGCTAGCCCACCCTACAACTAGCCGTTTTTAAGAGATCATCTCATGTCAAAACTCAGTGCCTCTCAACGCTATTTTTT
>WTBX01000377.1 GCA_013138855.1 Methylococcaceae bacterium | reverse complement strand
ATGGGGAGATTTATCCGATGGCTGGAGGAACATTAAATCATAATCAAATTAGTATAAATCTATGTATGATTTTAGGATTAGCTTTTAGAAAGCGGGATTATCGCGTTTTTGCAGGTGATGTTAAGTTACATATTCCTTGCACAGGTGACTTCACCTATCCTGATGTTTTAGTTATTAAAGGTGAGCCTAGCTATTGGCAAAACCGAAAAGATATAGTCAGCCGTGCAGAATTAATTATTGAAATTTTATCTGACAGCACTAAAGATTACGATAGAGCTGAGAAATTTGAAAATTACCGCAGTCTGCCTGAATTGCAAGATTATATTTTGATTAGTCAGGAAAAAGTTCACATTGAGCATTTCAGTAAACAAGCTCCTCATGAATGGTTGTTAAAGGAATATCAATCTTTGGAAGGTGAATTAAATATTGCTGAGATTAGCGAAACTATTTCCATCGCAGATATTTATGAAAAAGTAGTTTTTGAATCTAACTCTAAATAACCTCAAACAGGAGTAAAAAAGCTTTAGCTTTTTTCGAGTCACGGCAATAGCTAAAGCTATTGCACTCCAACGACAATAATTATTTTTCCAGCAAACGCGGCATAAGCTGCACTAGGTTACAGGGGCGGGTACGATAATCTAATTGATCCTGTATTAATTTATCCCAGCCCGTACGACACGCCCCCGATGAACCTGGTAGACAAAAAATATACGTCGCATTAGCCACCCCCGCAATCGCTCTTGATTGTATGGTTGAAGTTTTAATTTCTTCATAAGAAAGCATTCTAAACACTTCGCCAAAACCATCTAATTGTTTATCTAATAATGGCGCGATAGCTTCGGGCGTTCCATCTCTTCCTGTTACACCTGTCCCGCCTGTACTAACAACCGCATTAACGTCTGGATCAGCAATCCATTTAGAAATAACCGCTCTAATTTGATAAATATCATCGGCAACGATTTTTTTCTCAGCAACGCTATGGCCAGCTTTAGTAAGACGTTCGGCTAGTGTTTTTCCCGAGGTATCTTCCTCTTCTGTTCGTGTATCAGAAATAGTTAAAACGGCTATGTTTAAGGGGATAAATGATTTTTCTGTATTCATTTTGATAATTTTTTTTAGCACTCAGGCGGAGCCGCGACTTTTAGTCGCGCACGAATTTTCTGGCATGAACTTTAAAAACGAGCTTGTTTTAAGCTGTTTAATTTATAGATTTTAAAGGTTTTTTAGGTCTCGTGCGCGACTAGAAGTCGCGTTTCCATTAAATCGACATTACTCAGCAATGCATTGTTTAGGAATATGTTCTTGAGTCCAATCTTCAAGCTTTATTTTTTGCCCTGCTATTTTAAACTCTTTTTTATCCTTAAAGCCTTTACCCGTAACAAGATTAACATCACAGCTAAAACCTTTTTGCGGATCTAGCGTATCCCTATCATCATACGTATAACCCGTAACGATAAACGCTTCATCGCGGTAACTAATCGTCAATCGTTGATGCCAGCGATTTCTACCAATCGAATCGTTTTCTGAATGAATAAAAAGAGAAGCACTTTTATTTTTAGGTTTTAAATAAGGTTCTGTACCTTCCATAGCTCCGCTCCAGACCACATCCTTTTTATGAAGCACCAATTCTTGTTCATTCTCCTTATTATTTAAATAAAGATAAAGCTCAACGATTTCGTTAGTTTTCATCAACACCGCAGAATCTATACGCTCATCCTCGTTCCAGTCACCTGTCGCAACACTTAAAACCTTCGCTATGGGCGTATCTTGTTCTTCTTGATTATCAGGTTCATCCGCATAAACGATAGGATTTTTTACGACTAAAATAATAATGGTATAGCTTAAAAATTTAAGTAGCGGTTTTTTTAATATTTTCATTTTCAAACCTTATGTTATTTAAATGAAGTGGTATTTAGAAGAAAAGTTGGAGTGAAAAAACTTGTTTTTTCACTCCAAACAACAAAAATGTTTACTGCTTATGATTTGGCTATTTATAATTTTTTGCGTAACATCAGTTAATAACCCAGTATCGAAGCCGCCATCCACAAAGCAACGCCGATATAAAAAAATCTCGGTAGCCACTCGGCTAATGAATCATCATCAATAAAAATCATTTCCGCTTCATGGTTAGTAAAATGAAGTAGGGCATCCGCTAATTTGCCACTTTCTTCACCTGTACGAATAATTTGCAAAGCCATTGCAGGAATAACATCGACTTTCGATAAAATAGTCGTCACGCTTTCGCCTGTGTGACTTATTTTAATCGCAGCATCAAAACGTTTCCTCAACATAGTATTTTTAATACTAGCAACCGCTAAGGGCAAGGCTTCGGCAAAAGCTAACCCGCCTTGCAGCATGATGGCGAGTATCATTAAAAATTCATTAATTTGTCGCCTTATAACCCAGCCTTTTACTTTTGGTAAGCTTAGTTGCAAGCGGTGATATATCGCTTTAAACCATGAAGTTAATTTAAAGGCGAGAAAAAACAGCGCGGCGATTAATAAAAATCGTCCTAACGATAAACTTAAATAATCTAGCAAACTAATTTCGCTATTCACTAATAAGGCAATCGGTTTTATTAATAGCGCGAGTAGCAAAATTAAAACAGGCAAATAAAGCCGTGATTTTATTTTTTTTAATCGAAGCAGTCTGTCTTCATAATACTTGGTTAATTGCTTATAAACCGCTGTCACTCTACCGCAGCTTTCTGCGGCACTAATTAATGCGCGATGAGTTTTATTAAAAATACCTACATTAAATCCTGCATCCGCTATAGATGAGCCAGAACTTAATAGTCGCTGCATTTTCGCAATGCGTTTATTAACACCCTCATCGGTTGTCTCTAATAAACGTAAAGATTCGACAGCAGGAATCCCCGATTCTTCTAGTCGAGATAATTGCATAAACAACGAGGCTAATAATTCTGTAGTTAATGTTTTATTTTCCGACAATTTAGGCATACACTTAACTCATTGAGTAAATTATAGTAACGAGGTGATTTATGGTGTGGTTATTTATTGTACTCGCATTGGCGTTTATCGTTGGTAGCGCGATGATTTTATTGCATACTGCAAATATGCCGCGCTTACCGACCACAAAGGAAGAGGTAGATAAATAACCTACCATTGTAAATTTTATAACCATGAAGCACATGAAGTTCATGAAGATTTTTCTCCATGTTCTTCATGCTCTTCATGTTCTTCATGGTAGATTATTAGTTTCCACGTTCCTAAAATTAAAGAAGATGAGTAGTTAATCACTCAAACGCTTGATTAGGCTTTTTTCGCCATTAAGCATCACACGGCTATGATTCCAAATAAAAATAGGCGTGACTAAAAAGGGGCAGAGATTCATCCATGCTTTAGTCGTTTGGACTTTCCATTCAAATTGAATTATCGTGTTTTTTTCAGAAGGAATAAAACGGCAACAGCCTTCACCTTGTAAATCACCATTAGCCATAAAACGTATCAATTGATAGGGTCGAACTTCGGTCACTTGTAATTCAAACACTAAACGATAAGGCAAGCAGGTTTGCCAAACATAACGGCGTTTATTATTAAGACCTAAACTATCACCTCTTTCTAATTCTTCAACTTTTTCCACATAATCCCACCACACAGACCACGCCTGAGTATCTAAAATACTAAACCAGCAGCGTTCTATGGGAACGGGAATGTTCCAATCAGTAATCAGTGCAAAGCTAGGCATAATGGTAGGGTATGAGTCTGTGTTTACAGGAATAAATAAGTGGCTTTAAATTCATCTCAAAATCAACAAGCGTTTGACCAGCATAAAGCACGCGAAGCCTATTGCGCAAGCTGGCTAAAACAACAATAAAAACAAGTCGCTAAAACTATCCGTCGTACCGCCTTTGCGGGTGTTTTAAATGGTTTATTACCAGTGTTACAAGCGGCTTTAATCGCCTTTTTACGGCACCGCTGATTTTATTATTCATGACATTAGTCGGCATTGGCTGCGGCTGATTTAATTTTAAATGTTTTGGAAGCAGCTGAAATTAAACAACTAACACTTGAAACTTCTGACCTGAACCCACCGCTCATTTAGATAAAGCTAATAAAATCATGCTGCTTGATACGATTGAACAATTATTTAAAGATAGAACGGTCATTATCGCTACGCACGAGCCGATGGTTATTGAAAGAATGCAGCGGCAGATTACGCTTTAAAATAAGCAGTAGAATGAAGAATGCTAATTTCGTTAAATGTTTTTAAATAGCTCTATTTTTCGGCTCTTTTGTCGCTAACAGCATCTATCTGACTTATATCTGGACAAAAGCGCGTAAATTAGGCAAAATTGTCGGCTTATATTACTTTGACTCGATACTTTCATGGCGACTATTTCCGTTTTAAATGGGGCTAACCTGAATTTATTAGGCGTTAGAGAGCCTACGCATTACGGTAACAAAACCCTCCAAGACATACAAAACTCGCTTGAAACCCTCGCCTCAGAGCTAGGACATGAGCTAGCTTTTCACCAACACAATGCAGAGCATCTGCTTGTGGAGCTTATCCACCAAGCGTTTTATGACAAGGTTGATTTTATTATTATCAACCCCGCCGCGTTTACGCATACCAGTGTCGCCATGCGCGATGCACTGCTTGCCACCAAAATTCCCTTTATTGAAGTTCACCTATCAAACGTTCATGCGCGTGAACCTTTTAGAAAGCACTCGTATTTTTCCGACATTGCCGAAGGCGTGATTTGTGGATTAGGAGCTAAGGGCTACGAATTGGCTTTACAAGCCGCTGACCAGATATTAACCGAGAGATTATAAAACTATGGATATTAGAAAAATAAAAAAATTAATAGAAATTATTGAAGAGTCCGACATTGCAGAAATCGAAATTAGTGAGGGTGAAGAATCGGTTCGTATTACTCGTTATTCATCATCTGCACCTGTTGTTGCCGCCCCTGCGCCAGTTGCAATAGCCGCTCCTGCTGCTGTAGCCGCAGAACCTGCCGCTGAAGTTCATTCAGGACATGTGCTTAAATCGCCGATGGTCGGTACGTTTTATCGCTCTTCATCACCAGGCTCTGCACCGTTTATCGAAGTAGGACAAACCGTGACCGAAGGTGAAACCTTATGTATTATTGAAGCGATGAAAATTTTAAATCAAATTGAAGCAGATAAAAGCGGTACGGTTAAAAAGATATTGGCGGACAATGCGCAGCCAGTTGAATATGACCAGCCTTTATTCGTGATTGAATAAGGGGCTGATATGTTTGATAAAATTGTAATCGCCAATCGAGGCGAAATCGCACTACGAATTTTACGCGCCTGCCGTGAGCTAGGTATTAAAACGGTAGCGGTTCATTCTGATGTTGACCGTGATTTAAAACATGTTCGTTTAGCCGATGAAGCGGTTTGTATAGGCCCTGCGGCTTCTGCGGATAGTTATTTAAATATTCCTGCGATTATTAGTGCGGCGGAAGTGACTGATGCCGAAGCGATCCATCCAGGTTATGGCTTTTTGTCTGAAAATGCCGACTTTTCTGAAAAAGTTGCCCAAAGCGGTTTTACCTTTATAGGCCCTAGAGCGGAAACCATTCGCATGATGGGCGATAAAATCTCTGCTAAAAAAGCCATGCAAGCCGCAGGCATTCCTTGTGTACCCGGAAATGGCGAACCTTTAGGGGAAGATGCTAAAACCAATTTAAAAATGGCGCAAGAAGTCGGTTATCCTGTCATTATTAAAGCGGCTGGCGGTGGGGGTGGTCGTGGAATGCGTACTGTTCACACAGAAGCCGCGTTGCTTAATTCCATTAACATGACTAAAGCCGAAGCTGGCACAGCTTTTGGTAATAGCACCGTTTATATGGAAAAATTTTTAGAAGATCCTCGCCATATTGAATTTCAAATATTAGCCGATAGTCATGGCAATGCGATTCATTTAGGTGAACGTGATTGTTCTATGCAGCGCAGACATCAAAAAGTCATCGAAGAAGCTCCCGCACCAGGAATCACCGATGAAGAACGCAACCGTATGGGAAAACTTTGTACCGATGCCTGTAAGGATATTGGTTATTTAGGCGCGGGGACGTTTGAATTTTTATATGAACGAGGCGAGTTCTTTTTCATCGAAATGAATACCCGCATACAAGTCGAGCATCCTGTGACCGAAATGATTACAGGCTTTGACATTGTTAAAGAGCAATTACGCATTGCCGCAGGTCTGCCTTTATCAGCTACTCAAGAAGAAATCATCTTTACGGGTCATGCGATTGAGTGTCGTTTAAATGCAGAAGACCCTGATAACTTTATGCCTTGCCCTGGAACGATCGAACAATTCCACATGCCTGGCGGGCCTGGGATCCGTTGTGAAACCCATATCTATAATGGCTATAAAGTTCCACCGTATTATGATTCGATGATTGGTAAATTAATCGCTCATGGTGAAGACAGAGACGGTGCGATTGCGCGTATGCAAACCGCATTAATGGAAATGGTCATAGACGGCATTAAGACTAACATTCCATTACAAAGTAGACTGATGGCAGATAATGCTTTTGCCTTAGGTGGACA
>WTBX01000233.1 GCA_013138855.1 Methylococcaceae bacterium | reverse complement strand
GCCTCTGAATGTATAACTACGACCACAACCACAACCACACTATCGACAGAAACAGTCAATCAATTGCCCGCCAATGAAAAAGAGGTGGCAACCGCATTGAAATCCCTCTGTGATTCAGGTGATGCCGATACTGATTTACAAGCACGATGTGACAGCCTAATAGCGGATGATATTTCTGTACAGGAATTAACTGATGCCATGAGACAAGTTTCCTCCATGCAAACTTCTGGACAGGCAACAAGCGCAATTCAAATGCTGGATGCCTACGTCAATACATTAGGCTCAAGAACCCAACAAATCAGACAAGGCGATCAACAAGGCGTACGTTTAACAGGACTCTCTATAAAAGATAGTCATGGTAAGTCTTTGTCGACTAATAAATTGGCACAGATCAATGAATATTTA
This sequence comes from Methylococcaceae bacterium, assembly GCA_013138855.1. Lineage (GTDB taxonomy): Bacteria > Pseudomonadota > Gammaproteobacteria > Methylococcales > Methylomonadaceae > WTBX01. The sequence goes on along the minus strand of WTBX01000233.1, from coordinate 15,864 downwards.
AATAAAGGTTCAGCAGGTGATGAGTCTGAATTTGATAAACTCGGTTTTTTTATGAACGGTAGTTATGTATTTGGCAAACGAGATGCTACAGACAAAGAGCTAGGCTTTAATGAATATGGTTACAGTACGACTTTAGGTGTGGATTACCGTATTTTGGATAACTTAGTATTAGGTGTTGCCTTTGGTTATACCTATAAGAATAATAGTTATATTGATTCTTTAGGCACTATGGAGACCGATGATTTTTCTGGTGCGTTGTACGGGACTTTTTATCTAGATAATGGTTTTTATATTGATGCCTCGGTGAGTGGCACGTCATCAAATTATCAAAATCAGCGCAATATAAACTATACCGCAAACATAGGAATTACGGGCGGAGAGGCTGTTGACACACATACTTCAGGCGAAAATAACGGACATAAATATAATATTAATATTGCGAGTGGTTATGATTTTTATATGGAGGGGCTAAGATTAAGTCCTCAATTAAAACTCAACTATAGCAATGTTCATATTGATGATTTATATGAACAAGGCGGGCAAGGTTTGGCCTTGCATATTGAGGATCAAGATTTTGATGCTTTATCAACCTCGTTAGGTTTTCAAACTTCCTACCCTTTTAGCTTCTCATGGGGCGTTCTTGTTCCTACATTAGCGGTAGACTGGACACATGAGTTTTTATATAGCGCACGCACGATTCATGCAAACTTTATACAGGACTTAGGTAGCAGTAAAACCTCGTTTCATATTTTTACCGACAATCCTGATAGAGATTTTGTAAACGTGAGTGCAGGTGCGTCGGCACAATTGAAACATGGGATTGCCATGTTTATTAATTATGAAACCATACTCGCGCATCGTCATATTGATTCGCATTTATTTACCGCTGGCGTGAGGATTGAGTTTTAGTTTGCTTTAAAAATACTTTTCAACGAAATGTATTCGCACTCAAAGCAACCATGTTTTCATGGCGATTTATGCTACGTTTCAGTTGGAATGCTTACATTTTAAACACAAGATGACTCATTTTGCGCTGCGTAATCAATTGTCGTTAAAGCCTTACAGCAAGCGATGAATGAGCTTAGGGCTGCGTAACATCAGTTAAGTGATTGCAGCTAGCCCTTACCTGAAAAACGAAACTTTTAATCGTTCCCACCGCTCCTGCGTGGGAATGCAGACTACAACGCTCCCGCGTTGTGTGACAGGACGCTGGAGCGTCCTTGATGAATTCCCACGCAGGAGCGGAGGGAACGATTAATCTAACACAAGAGTATTGGTTTCGTGCGCGACTAAAAGTCGCGCCTCCGCCTAGAATCCTTTAGGAACTTGCTGATGCCAATCTGTTGCTTGTTGGTAACGATGCGCAACATTTAATAATTTAGCTTCATCAAAATGATTGCCAATAATTTGTAAACCTACAGGTTTATTGTCAACAAAACCCGCAGGAACAGACATCGCTGGCAAGCCAGCCAAATTAATCGCAATGGTATAAATATCAGCCAAATACATTTGAATCGGATCAGATGTTTTTTCACCTTGCCCAAACGCTGTGGAGGGTGAAACAGGACTCATCAATACATCGACTTCTTCAAACGCTTTCTTAAAATCGTCACTAATCAAACGCCGCGTTTTTTGTGCTTTTATATAATAAGCGTCGTAATAGCCTGCTGATAGCGCGTAAGTTCCCATTAAAATACGACGCTTAACTTCGCCACCAAAAGCTTCACCGCGTGAGCGTGTATATAAATCAGCTAAATCTTCTGGATTATCACAACGATATCCATAACGTGCGCCATCAAAGCGTGATAAATTCGCCGAACATTCGGCAGATGCAATCACATAATAAGCTGGAATTGCATACTTTAACATCGGCATAGAGACTTCTTTGACTTCCGCGCCTAGCTTTTTATATTCTTCTACCGCTGTCAGAATCGTCGCAGCAATATCACTATCTAAATCTTCACTAAAAAATTCTTTAGGCAGACCTATTTTTAAACCAGTTAAATCTTTATTTAAATCCGCACTGTAATTGGGAACGGGTTCATCGGCACTGGTTGAATCTTTCTCGTCAAAACCTGCCATTGTCTGTAATAAAACGGCGGCATCTTCGGCACTGCGCGTCATTGCACCACCTTGGTCTAGGCTGGAAGCATAGGCAATCATGCCATAACGTGAAACACGACCGTAAGTCGGTTTTAATCCCGTGATGCCACAAAAAGCCGCTGGTTGTCTAATCGAACCTCCTGTATCTGTGCCTGTTGCTGCAACCGCTAAACGTGCGGCAACTGCTGCTGCTGAACCTCCTGATGAACCACCCGCAACCGCATTGGTATCCCAAGGATTTTGCACCGTGCCGTAGTAACTGGTTTCATTCGATGAACCCATCGCGAACTCGTCCATGTTTAATTTACCCAGCATGACCGCGCCTGAGTGATTAAATTTTTCGATAACGGTGGCGTTATAAGGCGCAATAAAATTATCTAGCATCTTAGAGCCACAACTGGTTTTAATGCCGTCGGTGCAAAATATATCTTTTTGGGCAATCGGAATGCCTGTTAATAAAGGCGCGTCACCCGCAGCTAAACGCTTATCAGCAAGGGCAGCAGTCGCTAAAGCCTGTTCCTCGGTGACGGTGATATAGCTATTAAGTCCAGCATGTTGCTTAATTCTATCTAAATAGTTTTGTGTTAATTCAACACTAGAGATTTCTTTAGCGCGTAAACTCTGCGCTAATTCGGTAATAGTTTTATTGTGCATGATTTTTAAAGGGGCTTAGTCGAGAACTTTAGGCACTAGATATAATCCAGCCTCTACTTGCGGAGCAATGTGTTGAAATTTATCGCGTTGATTAGTTTCTATGACAGTATCATCACGTAGGCGTTGCATTTGCCCTAAAGGATGCGCCATAGGTTCTACCGCATCCGTATCTAACTCGCTCATTTGCACCATTAGATCTAACATTCCTGATAAATCATGGGCATAGGCTGCCACATCTTTCTCATCAATTCCAAGCCTCGCTAGGTGGGCTATTTTTTTTACATCATCCGCCGATAACGACATCGTTTCCTCCTGTTTTATATCAGAAAAACCTTAATTTTATAATATGATACTTTATATCTTGCTCAAATACCTTGTTGATTGATAAAGTATAAAGATTTTCTATCTGTTAAGGAATCCAACAAAAATGTTCTTCAAACGAATTCGCGGGCTTTTTTCTAATGATTTGTCTATAGACCTAGGGACAGCCAATACTTTGATTTATATTCCAGGACAAGGAATTGTGCTTGATGAACCTTCTGTTGTGGCGATTAAGGAAGATAGGGCGCGAGGTACTAAAAAAATTGCGGCAGTAGGGCTTGATGCGAAAAAAATGCTGGGACGTACACCTGGTAATATTGAAGCGATTAGACCCTTAAAAGATGGGGTGATTGCTGATTTCTATGTCACTGAAAGAATGTTACGCTTTTTTATTGAAAAAGTTCATGAAAGCAAATTATTACGCCCTAGTCCTAGAATTTTAATTTGTGTACCCTGTGGCTCAACTCAAGTAGAACGTCGTGCGATTAAAGAATCGGCTGAAATGGCAGGAGCAAGAGATGTTTTTCTGATCGAAGAACCTATGTCAGCGGCAATCGGTGCGGGAATGCCTGTTGACCAAGCCCAAGGTTCTATGGTGTTAGATATTGGGGGGGGGACTTCGGAAGTCGCGGTTATTTCATTGAACGGAATTGTTTATTCATCGTCTGTTCGTATCGGTGGTGACCGTTTCGATGAGGCTATTATCAGTTATGTGCGTAGAAACTATGGCACATTAATTGGTGAAGCGACTGCTGAAAAAATTAAGCAAGAAATCGGGGCAGCCTACCCTAGTAGCGAAGTTAAAGAGCTAGAGGTTAAAGGCCGCAATTTAGCCGAGGGGATTCCACGTAGCTTCATCCTCAACAGTAATGAAATTTTAGAAGCGTTACAAGAAGCTTTAGCGGGTATTGTGGGTGCGGTTAAACTGGCTTTAGAGCAAACACCGCCAGAATTAGGCGCAGATGTTGCGAATAAAGGCATTGTATTAACAGGCGGCGGCGCATTATTAACGGATATAGACCGTTTAATTTCAGAAGAAACGGGTTTGCCTGTCTATGTTGCGGATGATCCTCTAACCTGTGTTGCTAGAGGTGGCGGTATGGTTTTAGAAATGATGGATAAAGAAGGCGGTATGGATGCCTTTTCTTTAGAATAAATGTTATAGACACTATTTTATAGTGTTTACTACAAAGTTATTTTAGACTGTCCACTTAGTCTATAAATTTTAATGGCTGGCTAATTCCAGCCATTTTTGTCTTAAATTAACGAGATTCACCATAAAGCTTTTATTTGCAAAAGGCCCTTCACTCAATACGCGTTTATTAGTTGCGGTGCTGCTATCTGTTTTATTGTTGACGATTGAGCGTCAAGGCTCGCGCTTAGATAGTGTTCGCGCCCTGTTATCAGTGCTTGTCTATCCCATTCAATCGTTAGTCAGGTTGCCTATTGAAGTGACAGACCAAACTTTTCAACTTTTTATTTCTTATAATGAATTAAAAAAAGAGAATAAAATCTTGCGAAAGCAGGCCTTGTTACAGAAAACCGACCTATTAAAGTTAAAAACCTTAGAAAAGGAAAATATTCGCCTGCGAGCCTTAATGCAAAAGTCTTATACCTTAGGTGAACAAGTCTTAGCGGCGGAATTAATTGGGGTTAATCAAGCCCCTTATGAACATATTGTGCTGGTTGATAAAGGCACTCACTTTGGCGTACATAAAAGACAGCCTGTGTTAGATACGAATGGGGTGGTTGGGCAAGTCATTCGCGCATTGCCATTAAGTGCTGAAGTTATGATGATTACTGACCCTAATCACGCGCTCTCGGTAGAAATAAATCGTAATGGATTACGCACTATTGCTGTCGGTAGTGGACAATACAATCAAATTAATCTGCCTTTTTTACAGAATAACAGTGATATATTGCCTGGGGATTTATTAATCACTTCGGGCTTAGATGGAACCTTTCCGCGCGGTTATCCTGTTGCCAAAGTAAGTAAAGTCATTCAGCAACAAAACAAACCGTTTGCAGAGATTACCGCTGTCCCCATTGCCCAATTAGATAGAACGCGTGAAGTATTGATTGTTTGGAGTGATTCTAAACCCGTAGAATTAACCCCTAATAAAAATAAACCCGAAGATACGACAGACGACCCCCCTAAGGAAGCTGATAACGATATAGTGGAAGGTATCTCAGAACCTGACGTGAAAAAAACGGAAACCAACAATGCTGAATAACCATCAAAATTTAGTATTAACCATTGCGTTGGCAATGTGCTTTAAAATTGCACCGTTTCCTCATGCCATTAGAAACCTAAATCCTGACTGGATTTTACTGGTGCTAATTTATTGGTCGTTGGCTTTACCTTATCAACAAGGCGTTTTCAATGCGTGGGCGATTGGCTTATTAACCGATGTTCTTACAGGTCGCTCCTTAGGTGAACACGCACTTATTTACGCTTTAGTCATTTACGTTTGTATTAAACTTCACAAGCGTTTACGTCAATTTCCTTTATTACAACAAACCGCCTTTATTCTGGTGTGTTTATTAGTCGCACAAATCATTGTTTTCTGGGTAGAGTCGATGCGAGGCCCCGCACGCTTTTCAACCTCTTTTTGGTTGCCAGTATTAACTGGCACATTATTTTGGCCTTTTGTTAATCCTGTTATTAATTTTATCCGTAGCCTCGGTAAGAGTGGCTGATTTTGAAGCCCTCTATGTCACATAGTTATAGTATTAAAGATGCTGTTACTGAAAACCGTATTTTTCTTAATCGCATCGTAGTGACTTTTCTGCTAGTCATTACGGTTATGGTGGCATTGGTGGGGCGGCTGGTTTATTTGCAAATTGCAGGCCATGAGCATTACGCCTCCTTAGCGACTAGAAACCGTATTAAAATCTCTTCAATCCCACCAACGCGCGGTATTATTTACGATAGGTATGGACGTATTCTTGCTGAAAATCTTCCCGCCTATAGCTTGGAGATTATTCCCGAACAAGTTAAAGATTTAGATGAAACTCTCATTAATTTGCAAGAGCTTCTCGCTATACCCGATGAAAAGATAGCTGAATTTCATAAGCAACGAAAACGACGTAAGCGTTTTGTTGGTACGCCGTTATTGATGAACTTAAATGAAGAAGAGGTGGCGCGGTTTGCCGTGAGGCGACCTTTTTTTCCTGGAGTTGATATACAGGCATCCTTAGGTCGTCATTATCCCTATGGCATTTTAACCTCACATGTTGTAGGTTACGTGGGACGAATTAATGAAAAAGAACTTAAAACACTTCCTGTTGCTGAATATAGAGGCACGCACTATATCGGTAAAGTGGGTATAGAAAAGTCTTATGAAACTCAGTTACATGGCAAAGCAGGTTATACCGAAGTAGAAACGAATGCTCAGGGGCGAGCGGTAAATACTTTAAATGAAGTCCAGCCCGAATCTGGCTCTAACCTTCATTTAACCTTAGATATAGATTTGCAACGGATAGCTTACGAAGCGATGGAAGGCTATAACGGTTCTATTGTTGCGATTGAGATTAAAACGGGGGATGTTTTAGCCTTTGTAAGTCACCCAGGTTTTGATCCTAACCCTTTTGTCAATGGAATCAGCACTAAGGCTTATCGAGCCTTACAAGATTCAGAAGATAAACCCATGTTTAATCGTGCCTTGCGTGGACAATATCCACCCGGTTCGACGGTAAAACCCTTTATCGGTTTAGCTGGACTGGAATATCAAGCCGTTAATGCTCAAGACAGTGTTTATTGCCCTGGTTATTATCAACTCCCTAATGTAAAACATAAATTTAGAGACTGGAAACGTTGGGGACATGGTCCTACAAATTTCAATAAAGCGATTACCCAGTCCTGCGATGTTTATTTTTATGATTTGGCGGTAACGTTAGGGATAGATAAAATGCACAGTTTCATGTCCCAATTCGGTTTCGGGCAAAAAACTGGCATTGATTTAAGCGGTGAAAAAAGCGGTTTATTCCCCTCAAAAGCATGGAAACGTAAATATAAAAAGAAAGCTTGGTATCCTGGTAATTCAATTATTACAGGGATCGGTCAAGGTTTTACGCTCACAACCCCATTGCAATTAGCTCGCGCGACGGCAACCTTAGCGAATCGAGGTAAAGTTGTCACCCCGTATTTAGTTGATAGTATTGTTCATGCTAACCTCACTAAATCAGGGTCAGTACAATCAGGAGAAGTGATTCCCTTGCAAGAGGAAAATATTGATGAGGTTATTGCTGCGATGGTTAGCGTGGTACATAGTGCTAGAGGAACCGCGAAACGAATATCTAAAGGTATAGATTATCAAATTGCAGGGAAAACGGGGACGGCTCAAGTCTTTACCGTTAAACAAAATGAGAGTTATAACAAACATAAACTAGCTAAAAAATTACACGATCACGCCTTATTTATTAGTTTCGCACCCGTAGCTGATCCACAAATAGCCGTTGCCGTTATTGTTGAAAATGGTGGGCATGGTGGTTCGGTTGCCGCGCCTATGGCAGCAAAAGTAATTAAACACTTTTTAAAAGACGAAGAAGAGGAGTTTAGCGATAGCGATGAACAACCGTAACATAGAGTTTCAATCGTCCTCAGTCGTCGGCAATATTCTTAGAAAGCTGCATATAGATATTCCGCTTTTTATCGGCTTAGGGTTGACCTGTGCGCTTAGTTTTGTGATTTTATACAGTGCCAGCGGTAAAGATATGGCGATTTTAATGCGACAAGTCGCTCGTATTGGGGTTGCTTTTGTATTAATGACAGGTTTGGCACATATCAATCCTACACAATTTAAACGCTATTCAACACTATTGTATGGAACGGGGATATTGCTGCTAATCGCCGTTTTAGTGTTTGGGCAAATAGGCAAAGGTGCGCAACGCTGGTTAGATTTGGGACTCTTCCGCTTTCAGCCTTCGGAAATGATAAAAATTACCACACCGATGATGCTCGCTTGGTATTTATCAAGACATCATTTACCGTTAAAATGGAAACAATTGCTAATAGCTTTTGGTTTAATTCTTGTGCCTACGCTACTCATCGCGAAACAGCCAGATTTAGGAACGTCTTTATTAGTTGCTAGTTCGGGGGGAGCTGTGCTATTTTTTGCAGGGCTTTCATGGCGATTTATGATGGTCATCGGTGGCTTAATCCTCTCATTTCTACCCGTTTTGTGGTTTTATTTAATGCATGATTATCAGCGAGGACGAGTTCTGACGCTGTTTAACCCCGAAGCTGACCCTATGGGAAAAGGCTACCATATCATTCAATCGAAAATTGCCATCGGCTCAGGTGGAATTTACGGTAAAGGCTGGATGGGCAGTACTCAGGCGCAATTAAATTATTTACCCGAAAGCTCTACCGATTTTATTTTTGCGGTTTTTGCCGAAGAATTTGGTCTAGCAGGCTGTTTAGGCTTATTAGTACTTTATTTATTAATTATAAGCCGTGGTTTATATATTGCCGTACAAGCTCAAGAGACTTACAGCCGTCTACTTGCAGGTAGCTTAACCTTTACCTTTTTTGTTTATGTTTTTGTAAATATTGGGATGGTCATCGGTATTTTACCCGTCGTTGGAGTCCCTTTACCGCTGGTTAGCTATGGAGGAACCTCAATGGTGACGCTTCTAGGCAGTTTCGGGATATTGATGTCCATACACACACATAAAAAATTTTTACACCATTAACAATGATAATAAAAAAAATACTTCTCAGTTTGCTATTAATCATCAGTATTGCCTTTAGCTCGCAGACTTTAGCCGAGATTAAAAGCTCCCGTGTTGTGAATAACTTTATCAACACCATGGTAAAAAAACATAGATTTAGTCAAAAAGAACTAAAAAAATTATTTAAATCAGCTAAAATTAAAAAAAGTATTTTAAAAGCCATTTCTCGCCCTGCCGAAGGACGGATGACATGGCATAAATACCGACAAATTTTTATGACTGAGGCACGTATCTCGGGCGGGGTTAATTTTTGGCGACAACATCGTACTGTCTTAGCAAATGTTGAACAAAAGTATGGGGTTCCGTGGCCAATTATTGTGGCGATTATCGGTGTAGAAACGCAATATGGCGGTAACACAGGTTCTTATCGTGTTATAGATGCCTTATCTACCTTGGCTTTTGCTTACCCTAAGCGTAGTAAATTTTTTACTTCTGAGTTAGAAAATTTTTTATTATTATGCCGTGAAGAAAAAATAAACCCTCTAAAGCCAAAAGGTTCTTATGCGGGCGCGATGGGACTTCCGCAATTTATGCCTAGCAGTTTTAGAAAACATGCCGCTGATTATGAAATGGATAAACACCGCAATATTTGGACTAATCCTGCCGATGCCATTGCCAGTGTTGGTAACTACCTTCAACAATATGGCTGGGCGCGTGGGCAGGGAATTGCTTATCCAGTTAGTGCCTCAGGCACAGCCTATACGAAAGCCTTATCTAAAGACTTAAAACCCAATGTCACTTTAGCCCAATTACAAGCACTGCATGTACAAATTCCAGCAGGACTTCCCTTGCAAAGTCCCGCAAAGCTACTAGATTTTAAACAAGCTAATGGAAAGGAATTGTGGGTAGGGTTAAATAATTTTTATGTAATTACTCGTTACAATCATAGCCGACTTTATGCCATGGCCGTTTACCAATTAAGTATGGCAATTTCAACAAAAGTAGAGACTCTTGCCCGTGGATACTAAATTTATAATTCTAATAACAACCCTGCTTTCAGGCTGCACTATACAAGCCCCTTCGTATGCACCAGTATTAGCCGTAGGATCAGGAGCGTATAAACCACCACAAGCAGGTGAGCTAAATTCTAGCGATGTTTTTTACAGCAATAGCTCGACAAATGTCGCGCCTATTAAAAATGCTTACATTAAAACAAGCTTTAATCAGCCCTTACCAAGCAATATTGATAAGCCTCTTTTTGTTCAACCCGAAGAACAGCCGATTATGGTAGCGCGTTCACCATTTACCGCTGCAACTGTCGCGCCTGCACTTTACCCGATTACGCGAGGTAAGAACTTAAAAGTTGATACTCAAAATAGTGCGGGCAACCCTAGTTCTTATTCTTTATCAGGTAAAAAATACAATATCCTGCCCTTTAGCACAGGGTATAAGGCGAAGGGGATAGCCTCTTGGTATGGTCCTGATTTTCATGGTAAAAAAACCTCGAATGGTGAAATTTATAATATGCATGGCATGACTGCGGCACATAAAACACTGCCGATCCCAAGTTATGTAAAAGTCACTAACCTAAAGAATAATCGTACTGTCGTTTTAAGAATCAATGACAGAGGGCCTTATTATGAAGATAGAATTATTGATTTATCTTATGCGGCCGCACAAAAACTAGGTGTTCATGAACGCGGAACGGAAAACGTAAAAGTCGAAGCCATAAATTCTAATAGCAGTATTTTTTTACAATTAGGTGTCTTTGATAACCCAAATAATGCTCGTAAATTACAGCAAAAAGTTGCCGAAAACTCTTTACCTCATCCAGAGATAAAACAAGTTCTCCATGAAGGTCGAGTGGTCTATAAAGTACAAATAGGCCCTTTATACAATAATACTCAAGTAAAAAGTCTTAATATGAAGCTTGCAAGTATCGGTATTGCAAAAACTCGTTACGTCACGATTAAATAACAGAATTCCAACAAGATAATTTATCGGGCATTTTTCACTTTACATTTTTATCCACGAAAAACACGAAAATAATGTAATTACTCAAATGGAGCCGCGACTTTTAGTCGCGCACGAAGTTTTTGCATAAATTTTAAAATGTGCTTATTTAAATCTGTCTAATTTATAAATTTTGGAGATTTTTTTAGGCCTCGTGCGCGACTAAAAGTCGCGGCTCCATATCTTCTAAGTCATTACAAAATATCCCTGAAAATTAAATATTTTTGTGCTTTTCGTGTACATACATTTAGTATTCAGAATCTAAACTACTTTTTAGTTTTATGAAAGATAGCGAATATTCAAATCGCTATCCTTCGCCTCTAGTTTCCTCCCTCCGATGAGAATGGCGATTTAGCTAAGTTTATTTCTCTCGCAATACCTGAACTTCAAGACCATCGTTCAATGACTTTTATTGTGCTTCTCGTGGACGTTTAACTTAATCTATATCACCACCGTTAAATAGGCTGCTTTTGCTATCTACCCTCTATCTTCTGTCCTCTGATATAATATGATGGTTTTACTATCAAAATCAGATAATCTTATGCACTTATTCTTCCGAAACCACTTGAGCTTCTCCGCAGCTCTGCTATTTCTTTGTAGTTTACAAACGATACAAGCTGCCGATAGTATTTTAATACCCTCTCCGCCTACCATCATTGGGACAAGCTATATTTTACAAGACTTTAATAGTGGGGAAGTCTTGGTCGAAAAAGAGCCAGATAAAATACTTGCTCCTGCGAGTTTAACCAAAATAATGTCGGCTTATGTGGTTTTTAAAGAATTAAAAAATGATAAATTAAGCTTAGACGAGATGGTCACTGTCAGTGAAAAAGCGTGGAAAACACCAGGTTCACGCATGTTTATTGAAGTAGGGAAACAAGTCAGTGTCGAAAATTTATTAAAAGGCATGATTATTCAGTCGGGAAATGATGCCAGTGTTGCTTTAGCCGAGCATATTGCTGGCAATGAGGCGACCTTTGCAACAATGATGAACGCTGAGGCAAAAAGATTAGGTTTAACAAATACCAACTTTACAAACAGCATGGGTTTACCTGCTGAAAATCATCACACCACCGCCAAAGATTTAGTTAAATTAACTCATGCTTTAATCCATGACTTTCCTGAATTTTATGCGTGGGATTCACAAAAAGAATTTACTTATAATAAAATTACTCAAAAAAATCGTAACCGTTTATTATGGAAAGATAATTCTGTCGATGGGGTAAAAACAGGCCATACCGATGAAGCGGGTTATTGTATGGTCGCTTCCGCTAAACGTGATGGAATGCGTTTAATTGCGGTCATTATGGGAACAAAAAGTGAATCCTCGCGTGCAACCGAAACGCAAACATTGTTAAATTATGGATTTCGTTTTTTTGAAACTCACCGACTCTATCAAGCCGAGCAATCATTAAAACAGGTTAGAGTTTGGCGTGGTGAGCGCAAGGAAGTCAAACTAGGCGTTGCTGAGGAACTTTATGTCACCATTGCGAAACGTCATTATAAAGATTTAAAAATTGAAACAAAAATAGATAAAAAAATTACCGCCCCTGTTGAAAAAGGCAAAGAATATGGCACGGTTTACATCAGTCTTGCGGGTAAAAAGGTTGCTTCCGCGCCTTTAGTTGCACTAGAAGGTATTGCCGTGGGTAGTATTTTGCAGCGCGTTTATGATGATGTATTGGAACTATTGGAATAGCATGGATAATCGTAACGTTTATTTGAATGGTGATTATTTACCGTTAAAAGATGCAAAGGTTTCGGTTTTAGACCGTGGCTTTTTATTTGGTGATGGGGTTTATGAAGTCATCCCCTGTTATCAAGGGCATTTTTTTGAATTTGAAGCCCATATTATTCGCTTGAAACAGAGCCTTGCAGAAACACGAATTGCATCACCTTATACACAGGAACAGTGGCGAGAAATATTATTACCTCTGATTGACAGCACTTTAAATCAATATATTTATTTACATTTGACGCGTGGCGTAGCACCGAAAAGAGATCACGCTTTTCCTGAGAGTATCCGTCCGACAGTCTTTGCTATGTGTAGCAATATTGTGCCTGTGGCAGGGGTTGAAAACGGCATTAAGACTATTATCTTAGATGATAGTCGCTGGAATTTGTGCCATGTTAAAGCAACTACTTTGCTGGCTAATGTTTTGCTTAGACAAGAAGCCATTGATAACGATAGTACCGAGGCAATATTAATCAAAGATGGTTATGTGACCGAAGGGGCTGCGAGTAATTTATTCGCGCTGATTGACGGTGTATTAACCACCCCACCTTTAAGTAAAGAAATATTATCAGGTATTACTCGCGAGGTAATTTTAAAAATAGCAAAAGCAAATAATATTGCCGTTGCCGAAGCCCAAATTTCTGTCGAGGCATTGAAATCTGCCCAAGAAATTTGGTTGACCAGTTCAACCCGTGAAATAGTGCCTGTTATCGAATTAGATAATGTCAACGTTGCCGATGGCAAAGTTGGCGCATTATGGCATACCGTAACCCAGCTTTTCCAAGCCTATAAACAATCAGCACGATGAGTGAAGAAAGACCTAGTTTATTAGAATTTCCCTGCCAATTTCCTATTAAAGCGATGGGAAAATCCAATGTTGAGTTTGATTTATTAGTCATAGACATTGTTCGTCAGCATGTTAATGATTTAAGTGAAAAATCAATTAAAACTCGCCCTAGTAAAAATGGAAAATTTGTTTCGGTAACGACAACCATCGAGGCGACCAGTCAACAACAAATAGATGATATTTATCGGCAATTAAGCTCTCATCCTTTAGTCTTAATGGTGCTTTAAATAGTAGGTTCTATAGGGTGAAATAGACTTTTCATTCATAACTAACGGAGTCGCGACGTTTAGTCGCGTGCGAGACCTAAAATATCTTCAAAATCTATAAATTAGACAGATTAAAATAAGCTCGTTTTAAACGTCATACATGAAACTTCGTGCGCGACTAAAAGTCGCGGCTTCGCCTGAGTAGCTACTTTCACTCGAACTCGCCCTTGTTTGTTCATGATATTTTCTTATTTTACTCGCTTCATAATTTAGCTTAATTCAAGCAACGACCAATCACTTTTATCGTTCCTTTTGAGATTAACAAAGGGATGCCAGCCCAAGTCTTAAGAATTAATAGCAGCGTAATCAAAAAGAATCCAGTTAACAAAAATGACTGTAATTATAAACACTTGTTTTTATTGACTATTAAATTTGCGATAATACCTCCCCTTTCTCCTAACACAATAATTTATTAACTTATGTGGTTTAAAAATCTTTCTTTGTTCCGTTTTAGCGAACCTTTCACACTTCCTGCTGCTGATTTAACTGAAAAACTAGAGCAAATGCGCTTTAAACCTTGTGGAAGCCATGATGAATCAAGCTTTGGCTGGACAGCTCCTTTAGGACGTGGTGCTGAGTTATTAGTGCATGAAGCCAATGGTTTTTTAATGGTGTGCGGAAAAAAAGAAGAAAAAGTTTTGCCCACAGCCGTTATCAATGAAATGGTGCAAGAAAAAGTTCTGGAAGTTGAAACTCAACAAGGCTCTAAGTTGTCGAAGAAAGAACGCACCGCACTTAAAGATGAGTTAATTTTTGAATTATTACCTAAGGCTTTTTCATTTTCGCGTAGCTCTTTTGCTTATATAGACCCTAAAGGTGGCTGGGTCGTGGTTGATGCTGCATCGACTAAAAAAGCGGAAGATTTACTGAGTAGTTTACGCCGTTGCTTAGGCTCGCTACCTGTTGTGCCTATCAATACGGTTGAAAAACCAAGTGTCGCGATGACAGAGTGGTTAATGAAGAACCAAGCTCCTACAGGGATTAGCATTGAAGATGAATGTGAATTACGTTCACCCGAAGAAGAAGGCGGTATTATCCGCTGTAAAAACCATGATTTAGCCTTACCAGAAATTAAAAATCATCTGCAAAGCGGTAAGCAAGCCATTAAACTGGCACTTAATTGGGAAGATAGAATTTCTTTTATATTAGATGAAGAATTAACCGTTAAACGTTTACGTTTTCTGGATTTAATTCAAGACCAAGTCACCGATGTTGACGTTGAAACGGATGCCGAACGCTTTGATGTTGATTTTTCGATTATGACGTTGGAATTTTCTAACTTTTTACCAAGATTATTAGAACTATTCGGCGGCGAGAATAAAAGCTAATGGCTAAATTACCGATTAAATCTAGCATCGTAACAGCAGCTTTATTATTGATATGTATGCATAATGTGCAGGCAAAGCAGTTTTTATTGCCCTCTGTCGGAGATTCACTAATAGGTACACCTGATAAGCGGCTTTATACCAAAGCAAATAAAGATGAAACTTTGCTTGAAGTTGCAAGGCGGCATGACCTTGGGCAAAATCAAATCGTCAAAGCCAATAAGGATGTTGATCGCTGGATGCCTAGCAAACCTGAAGAAAAATTGACTACAGATAAAGAAGGTAATCAGTTTATGAAGTTGGGTGCTGGAAAAGATATTCACATTCCAAATAGTTATTTATTACCCACTACTGCGTATAAAGGTATCGTTTTAAACTTACCTGAATACAGACTTTATTATTATCGTAGCGGAGGTGTCACTACACACCCTATTAGTATTGGGCGAGTGGATTGGAATACACCTTTAGGCTTGACTAAAATTATCTCTAAAATTAGAAACCCTACATGGACACCGCCAGCATCAATTCGCAGAGAACATGCCGCTGAGGGTGACATTTTACCCGCTGTATTTCCCGCAGGGCCTAATAACCCTTTAGGCTTGTATGCAATGCGCTTAGGACGAGCTGGCTATCTAATCCATAGTACTAACAAGCCGCTAGGTGTGGGAATGCGTGTGAGCCACGGGTGTGTGAGAATGTACCCTGAAGATATAGAACGAATTTTTCCATCAGTTAAAGTGGGAACACCTGTTTATATCGTTAATGAACCGATTAAAGTGGGTTGGTCTAATGGTGCATTATATATAGAATCCCACCCAGACTTAGAAGATAAACAACGCAGTTTTGAACGTAGAAAAGATATAGCGTTAAACTTAATTGAAAGAGCAAAAGGCAATGAATTTATTAATATTAGTGGTGCTTCAT
>WTBX01000262.1 GCA_013138855.1 Methylococcaceae bacterium | reverse complement strand
ACCACCATAATAATAGAAAAATAACCAACATCGCTGTCGGTGCAGATTGTGCCATTTGATGAAACATTTCCACACCAAAGGTATCTTCAGCAACGGGTAAACCTGTAATGTAATACTGCTCTTCGGTGTCGTTAAATTCTGCGATTTTAGCGAGTAATTTCTCGCGGATTTCATAACTTAAATGCTTATCGGTCAACGGTAAATATAAGGCAATCGCTTTGCCGTCATCACTCAATAACGTGCCATTTAAAAACGGAATTTTTTTAGCGCGTTCCCGAACCGCAATCGCCTCTTCCTGAGTCTCAGGCGGCTTAGGCATTAACCAACTAAAATTAACCTCCCCTACCCCACCTTGCTCAATATTATCGACCATAGAAGGCGCAAGCATATCAACTTCAATAACGCCCGCTAACTTGTCAGGATTTTCAGGATCAGTCCACGACAATGAACGTGCATATTGACTCAGTTGATAAATGCGTCCTAAAGATTGCGGATTAAACACCCCATTAGGATTCGTTTCATTGCTCACCCCGACCACAACCATATCACTGAGTGAAAATACTTTTTTCATCTGATTATGATAAACCCGCACAGGTTCATCGGCAGAGAGCATATTTTCTGGATCAGTATCGACTTTAATCGTAGATAAAAAACTCAGTTGCTTAGGAAAAAAGTTAGGTAACACCGCCAAAGAAATCACGATGCTTGTGATAACTATCATCAACCAAGTGATGATTTTAGGGTGATTAACTGAAAATAAAATTAACGCGTTTTTTGTCTGTGAATCATCGGAAGAGTGACTCATTATTTTTCCTAGAGATTGTAATTAATGCTATATTAGCAATTTCTAATATATAAAGCAATGAATCTTTAAGCAGTGTTTTCTTAGGTTTTTAAATGAGACTGGATTGAATCAATGACTCGCCATTTGCTTTTGGTGAAAAGCTGCCAGCCACAACAACCAAATAAAAAGACAGCCTGCCGCTAATCGCTGTGCAATCCCCATAGGAATAAAGTCTTGCCCTAAAGCCACAAAAATAGCGGTAGCAACGCCCAAAGACCAGCATACTATTGTCGGAGTTGGTGCTTGGAATACAGGGATAAGGCGGGGTACTAAATACATCGCTAAAACAATCAATACAAAAGCTAACGCTACGAGTCCTATATGCAAAGCATCATAGTCACCTAATTCAAACACCCCTGCCCCAGCAAGTGAGCAAGAGGCAATGATTAACAAAGTGCGAAGAGCTAAATTATTATCATAAGTCGCCAAAATTTGTTGTGCGGTAAAAACAGCAATTGCAAAAGCAAGAAATGCAAACAGCATCAAAAAGCCATAGCCACCTAAAGCAAGCTCGCTCATTAATTGCTCTGTCGAGCTGTAATCGCTTTGTATAAACGGCAAAGCCGTAACAATAGATATAAATGCTAAGGCACTAAGCAGAATAACAAGACCTTTATAATTGAAGGTTTTCATTTTTTGGCAGAGTAACATTTAAGTTCAGTGACAATAAGAGATTACTCTCTCCAGACCTTAATAACCCTCACAGAATATTCCGTGAGGATTAAGCGGTTTAATTAATCTTTCTGCACCAACTCTGCAAACGGTGTAAACGCATCATTATTATGCTGACGACACACCGCAAACTGATAGGTGTTTTCGTTAACCGTATGCTCAATGACTTCCAGATTAGCTTTACGTTTGCATTGAGAACCTTTTACGGTTGCGGCTTGACATTGCGTCGCTCCCTCAGCAAGGTTAATGGTTTCATTGCTTATTTCTTCTATTTCAGCAACTGCTGGCTCTTTATTTTCTTCTGCTGCTGATACCTCTATTGTTGTTTCTTGTTGTTCTACAACAGCAACGGTTTCTTCTTTTTCTTCAACTTTAGACGTTTCTTCTTCTTTTACGTCGTCTTTAGCGATTACTTTTGTTGCTTTTTTAGCGGTTTTTTTAGTTGTTTTCGACGCTGCTTTTTTCGCCTCAGCCGCTTGTTGTTTAGCAAGGTATTGATCGACACGACTTAATCTTGCTGTTTTCTCTTCTTTTACTGGCGCAGCTTTTTTAGCGGGTGTCTTTTTTTCCTGTGTTTCTAGTTTAAATAAATACCTAGCAACCCCAGTCATATTCGCTAATGCCGCTGCTTCTGCCTCAGATTCTGCTTGCTCTTCCTGTTGTTTTTTTGCTAGATACTTAGCAACCCCTGTTAATTTTTCTAAAGTCGCGGTCTCGTTTTTTATTTTTTCATCTTCTAGGTGTTGTTTTTCAGCTAGATATTTTTCAACTCCGCTGAGCTTTGTTGTTTGGGCATCTTTTTTTTTGTTGATACTTTTCAACGCTGGAAAGTTTGCTGGGTTTTTCACTGGTGCGAGGAGTCTCCTGCTGATAAGCCGAAGCATCATAATAATCATCAGCATCGGATGATGTTAGTCCCGCAAGACTAAGGACTTGGTCTAGGAAATTCTTTGCCATATACATACCTATTTTTTTTATTATGGTGGATTATTTTAAAGATATTTCAATCTCTTATGTTGAAAAAAGAAATAACGTGCTAAGTGTACGCATAAGCGGGTTAGTTTTTCAAGGAATAATGACAGGTTGAGCAGATATTCTGTGTTTTTTGAGAGGATAAGCCTTACTTTTTGTCGAGTTCTATTTTGTAAGGGTTAAATAGTTAATCTAAGATTATACGGAGGCGCGACTTCTAGTCGCGCACGAGACTAAGATTATATGGAGGCGCGACTTCTAGTCGCGCACGAGACCTAAAAAACATCTTCAAAATTTATATCTGAAATTTCGTGCGCGACTAAAAGTCGCGCCTCCCCTAAATGCGGGATAATCAGAATTTTTTTAAACGAACAAGTCTATTAATATTTATTGAAGAATCTTCAAGTGGAATAAAAATATTAGTGTCTAACAAAATACGCATTATCACTCCTTTATCTAGTTACCACACGCCGCGTGATAACCGATAAGGGACGCGCCAGTTGTCCCGAATAACCCAATGCTGCCGCGTCTTTACCGAATTTCCACGCAGCACGAGGGAATTAGAGAAGCTTATCTTGAGCAATATGTCTTGAAGCCATAAATTAGCCGTTTCTGACCATCTTATTTTTGCCATGCACTTATCCTATGCTGCATCTCTTCATTAGAAATAACCTTACCCGCCCTAACATCTTTAAACCTCGCTCAATCATTTGTCCAAAAGCCAATTCTTTAAGAATTTCCTCATAAGAAGAGTCTTCGGGTTGTGTCTGAATAAGCTCAGTCATTCTTTCTTTAACAACAGACATGTCTCACCTATTTACTGTCTAAAACAACATTTTGATAAACGTCAGCTAAATCTAAGCGTAAATCTACAGAATTTAAATAAAAATCCCCAGCTTCTTCAAATAAGGCTAAATCCCAGTTTTCTTCGCGAGAATAAACTTCAACACGTTTAGTATCTTGCGCCACTAAAACATATTCTTCTAAGCTTTCTAATTTGCGGTAATTATGGAATTTTTCAGCACGGTCTTTACGTTCGGTTGAATCTGATAATACCTCGACAATTAATTTAGGCTCAACATTGTAAAGGTCGTTATCAGATTGTTCACAACTGACATGAACATCAGCATAATAAAAAAAATCATCGGTATTGGTAAGAATACCGACTTTCATATCAGAGCCATATACTTGACAAGCTGAGCCATGTAAATGATTACCTAACAGTCTTGATAAAGTCATACTAATAATATTATGCGCTCGCCTCGCGCCTGACATCGCATAAACTTCACCATTAATATATTCGTACTTAATCTCGCTGATTAATTCACCTTGTAAATAATCGTCAACGCTGATTTTTAATTGTTCTGCGGTATTCATGATTGTTACCTCATTTTACTCATCATCTACAGGAAGCTTAGAAGTCGTGTCTGATTCTGTATTATCATTTATCTCTGTATTTTCTGACTTGTCACTTTTAGTCGCTAGATATTCATTTTCCAATGCTTCCATTTTTTGAGCGTCATTTAAACAATCCTCTGCTTTGGCTGTAATCATTTGCTCATAATGGCGACACAATGTAAATTCAGTTGGACAAGGAAAAGATATTACCCGCAACATTGCTTCAACTTCTTTTTTTGGTAGCCCCTCAATCCTACCTACACCAACAACTTTCTCGCCACTGTCTGGACGAATGACGGTGACACCTTGAGCGTTTCTGCCAACAATGGAAATTTCAGCAACTCGTGTTCTAACCAAAGTTCCGCCATCAGTAATCAGCATAATTTCATCGGTATCATTAACCAAGACCGCGCCGACAACTGCACCGTTACGCTCGGAAGTTTGAATTGCAATCACGCCTTGTCCGCCACGTTTTTGGCAATTAAATTTTTCAATTAAGGTTCGTTTGCCAAAACCATTTTCAGTAATATTTAATACTGTGCCTTCGGCAGCAATAATCAAGGAAATGATTTTTTGTCCTTCTTGCAGACGAATCCCGCGAACGCCCGCCGCAGTTCTGCCCATTGAACGGACATCGGTTTCATTAAAACAAATCGCTTTACCATTAGAACTAAACAATAATACGTTTTGTTGTCCATCGGTAACAGCAACGCCGACTAAGCTATTATCATCACGCAAATCTATGGCGATTTTTCCGTTAGCAGGTTGACGCTGAAACTCTTTTAATGGGGTTTTCTTAACCGTTCCATTTGCGGTTGCCATGAATACAAATTTATCTTCACTAAATTCGCGTACTGTAAGCATCGCATTAATTTGCTCGCCTTTTTCTAAAGGCAAGATGTTTACAAAAGGCGTTCCACGAGAAGTACGACTTGCGACAGGTAAGGTATAAACTTTTAAACCGTAAACTTTACCTGCTGATGAAAAGCATAGAACCGTATCATGCGTATTAGCGATAATTAATTTATCGACAAAATCTTCTTGTTTAGTCGCCGCCGCCATTTTGCCGCGTCCACCCCGTTTTTGTGCTTTGTAATCGGTTAACGGTTGTGATTTCACATAACCTTCATGCGACATGGTAACCACCATATCTTCCTCGGTAATTAAATCTTCGGTCGCAAGGCTTAATCTATCTTGTAAAATTACGGTACGGCGTGGGTCGGAATACTCGTCTTTAATCGCTTCCAGCTCTTCTTTAATGACTTCCATTAAACGAATATCGCTGCTGATAATTAATAAATAGCCATCAATCAAACCTAATAATTGTTTAAATTCAGCGATGATTTTATCTTGTTCTAACCCTGTTAAGCGGTGCAAACGTAATTCTAAAATGGCTTGCGCTTGTGCAGGTGAAATTTTATAAAGCTCGCCATTGATTCCAAAATCGTCTGGCAACTCTTCTGGACGTGAGCGCGTCACATCCGCATTTTCCAATAAGCCTGCCACTAAACCGACCGCCCAATCACGACCTAACAAACCTTCACGCGCTTCGGCGGGGCTTTTTGAGGCTTTAATTAAGGTAATCATTTCATCAATATTTGATAATGCAATTCCCCAGCCTTCTAAAATATGCGCTCTTTCGCGGGCTTTACGCAATAAATATAAAGTTCTGCGAGTGACAACTTCGCGGCGGTGATTAATAAACGCGCTGAGAATTTCTTTGATGCTCATGCAATAAGGACGACCATCTAAAATGGCGACCATATTTATGCCGAAAACAGTTTGTAATTGCGTTTGTTTATAGAGATTGTTGAGGATGACTTCCGCGACTTCTCCGCGCTTAACCTCAACCACCATCCGCATTCCGTCTTTGTCTGACTCATCACGCAACGCGGAAATTCCTGAAATTTTGCCTTCCTTGTGCATTTCGCCGATTTTTTCTAACAAGCGGGCTTTGTTCACTTGATAAGGCAATTCGGTGACGATAATCGCTTCACGACCATCATTCACGCCAAACGGTTCAATATGGGCTTTAGCGCGTAAATGAACTTTGCCGCGTCCTGTGCTGTAGGCATCATAAATGCCTAGAGAGCCATTAATAAACGCAGCGGTTGGAAAGTCAGGGCCGGGAATATATTGCATTAAATCAGCAATCGTCATTTCAGGGTTTTCCATTAACGCTAAACAACCACTGACGACTTCGTTTAAATTATGCGGTGGAATATTAGTCGCCATCCCGACCGCGATACCTGATGAACCATTAATCAGCAAAGTCGGAATTCGTGTCGGCATTACCGAAGGTTCAGATTCAGAGTCATCATAGTTAGACACAAAATCAACCGTTTCTTTATCTAAATCCGCTAAAATTTCATGCGCAATTTTCGCCATGCGAACCTCTGTGTAACGCATTGCGGCTGGGGAATCTCCATCAACGCTACCAAAATTTCCTTGCCCATCAATCAACATTTTACGCATGGAAAACGGTTGAGCCATTCTCACCATCGTGTCATAAACAGCGGTATCTCCGTGCGGATGATATTTACCAATACAATTGTGAACAGCGCAGCCTTGTACTAAGAACTCGTGGCTTTCATCAGCTATTTGAATATCATAGGTTTCAACGTGTTCTGTTTGCTTAATAACTTCGTTGACGGTTAATACAGAATAAGTGTTGATTAAATGATTGAGTTTTTCAGCTAAGGGCGAGCCTATACGCGCCAACTTATTAATAATGCCCCATTGTTCAAGCTGAGAATAGGAAATATCTTTATCAAATAAATCACTGCTATAGCGAATTTTCGCGCCTGTTGGGTATTTGATACCCGCACGAAATTTGTCACCGTTTTTATCTTTGTACCAGCCGCCACCTAGATGATGTTTTGATAGCTCAGTGAAAATGACTTCACTTGGAATAAATTCTGATAACACATTGGCGTGAGAGCTTTCCCATGCAGATATTTCAGCCGCTAAAGCCTGTTTACGTGGGATTTTTAAATAATCGACGGTAAAGCGACTAAAACGACTCGCGTTTTCGCCTGTTATCCATAAGTTGTAACGTGGTAAGGCGTTATCGCCATAATCTTTATCACTAAAGTCTTCACACGCGTAATAACTATGAATACCAAAATCAGCTAACATGGTTTGTATTTGTGTCAGTAATTTTGCTGAGGCAGAGGTTAATGTGATTTCTCGTTTACTTTCTTTAAGGCGGATATGTCCATCGCCATCGGTGAAGCCTGCAATAAATGCGGCAAATAAAGTTCTATCGCCTAAAACCCATTCAGGCACAACTTTATCGGCACAAGTAGGATCACAAGATTGATAGGCTTCATCTAAACCTGTAAAACGAACACAATGCTGTAGAGAATGCTTAGGATTTTTCGGTGTAACTTCTCTCCAACTCACTTTAATATTATTAGCGACACAATATTGGCTTAAAAATTCTAAAGCCTCCGTATCAACCATATTAATAGAAACTCTTTGCGTACGTCCTCTATCTGCTAAGCAACCTTCCGCCACTAATAAGCCAATAATATAAGCTAAATCATTTTTATCATTAGTAGAGCTATCATCACCTAAACAACGTGAATTAGTCGCTAAAATACGTTTACCGTGTAAGTCTTCCGCTTTTTCCCAACTAATCGTTAAATCGTCATTTAAAACGCGAAATAACTGTCCTAATGTAACGGTTAGATGATTGCCATTAGACAAGCTAACATCAGCGACTTCGCTAGGTGGATTATGAAATGCTTCAATGACTTCGCTTAAACGACCATCAGGTAATAAGACCTTTTCACCCACCTCAATGGTTTCTATCGTTTTTAAACCCTGTTCTGTATGAACTAACGCGCCTTCAACAAAGCAATCCCCGACTATACGCGCCGATTTTTTATAGGCTTTATTCCAATCGTTACCTAAAACGCTCATTGCATATAAAACACGTCGATGCACAGGTTTTAAGCCGTCACGAACATCAGGAAGTGCGCGTCCAATAATTACGCTCATGGCGTAATCTAGGTAAGATTGTTTCATCTCGTCTTCGAGATTTACAGGAATAATTTCTTTAGCGAAGTCTGACATAGATCCGTATTTCGTTGATTTACTGGCAAACAGTCACTGTTAGCCGAAGTGTCTAAAGTTTCTTTTCTTAAAGGGTTGTTTTCTGAAACATTAAGACGGTGAATTAACCTTGCAATTATAGCAAATATCCACTTAAAAATGTCACTTTTAGATTCACCTGAAAACCAACTCCTAAGCTGTGTTTTTATGGGATAATTCTATTTATTTTCACCTGATTAATATTATGACTTTTAAAACTATAGAATCGTTTGTCGGCAATACGCCATTGGTTAGATTGCAACGTCTTATTGAAGGCGGTAGCAATACTATTTTAGTGAAATTGGAAGGCAATAATCCTGCTGGTTCGGTTAAAGATCGTCCTGCGTTAAGCATGATTCAACACGCGGAGCAGCGGGGCGAAATTAAGCAAGGCGATAGATTAATTGAAGCCACTAGCGGTAATACAGGCATTGCGTTAGCGATGGCGGCTGCGATTAAAGGTTATAAGATGACTTTAATCATGCCTGATAATATGAGTGCAGAGCGTAGGGCTTCTATGAAAGCCTATGGTGCGGAAATTATATTAACGCCTGCGGCTCAAAGCATGGAAGGGGCAATTGATTTAGCGCGGAAGATGGAGGCAGAAGGCAAGGGGCGAATTTTAGACCAGTTTGCTAATTCGGATAATCCTTTGGCGCATTATGAAGGTACAGGGATTGAAATATGGCGCGATACCGAAGGCAAAGTGACCCATTTTGTCAGCGCGATGGGAACGACTGGAACGATTATGGGGACTTCGCGTTATTTAAAAGAACAAAATCCTGAGATTCAAATCATTGGCGTACAACCTGAGGGTGACTCAAAAATACCAGGCATTCGCCGCTGGCCAAAAGAATATTTACCAAAAATTTATGATGCTACTCGTGTTGATAGAATCATGGACGTGGATCAGCAAACTGCCGAGCAAACGACGCGCGATTTAGCGGCTAAGGAAGGAATTTTTGCGGGAATTTCATCAGGTGGCGCAGTAGCTGCGGCATTGCGCTTATCTAAGGAAGTAGAAAACGCGGTAATAGTGGCGGTTATTTGCGATAGAGGTGATCGTTATTTATCAACGGGAGTTTTCCCTGAGTAATAAATTTTGGAGAGTCGTCTTCCAGACGACTCCTATAGCCTACATGTTTACCTCATCTTTTGAGAATGTTTTAACGTTTGAGGAGTCGTCTGGAAGACGACTCTCCATTAGTTTTCCAAATATACTGCGCGTGCCGCACCCACTAAAAATACCGACCCTGCAACAATAATACAACTATCAGTCTCCGCATAATGCGCTTGCAAATAAGACAGTCCTTGTTCTGGCGATCGAAAACACGCTTTCGCCTCAGGACATTGAAGCTGTAATTCATTTACAGAAACCGCCTTATAAAAGCCATCACATAAATAAACATTATCTGAAAGCGAGGAAAATAATTTTAAACTTGTAGGATAATCTTTATCTTCCGAACTACCACATAAAACAACACGCCGCGCTTTAGGAATTAAATTATCCAATGTTTTATTTAACGCTTCTAAAGCTTGTGGATTATGAGCGACATCAAATAATATCGACGGATTGCTTTCAAAATACTCCATCCGTGCAGCCCAAACTGTATTTTTAACGCCTTGCAAAGCCGATAATCTATCCACTATTTTTAGCGAATACAGACATTCCCAAAGTGATACAACGACAGCGAAATTTGATAATTGAAATTCACCTAGTAATGGTAATTGAATCGCTAAAGTTTCATTTTGAAGTCTTAATTTAAACTGACTGCCCTCTAAATTTTGAGATAACTCACTATAGTCAATAGCAGCGATTTTAAGTTCTATCATTCGCTGCTTACAATCGTCTTCCATCAACCGCTGTAAATCTTCATCAATAGCCGCCGAGATGATTAAGGTACTATTCGCATTAGCAATTCCCACTTTATCGGTGGCAACGCTCTGCAAACTATGACCTAATTGCTGAGGATGATCTAACCCTAGACTGGTAATCGCGCTAACATCCGCATCAAGAAAATGCACCGCATCATTATAACCCCCGACTCCCGCCTCAATAATCGCAATATCAACCTGAGCCTGTTTAAATAAACGTAAAGCAATAATTAACAGACATTCAAAAAAGGCTAATTGATAATTCTCACCCTGCTGTTTAACAAACTCGTCTATTTGATGAGATAAAATCTGCGCCTCAGACTCCATCATCTCAAGCTCAACCGCAACCCCACGGATATGAATTCTTTCGCTAAGACACTGTAAATGCGGAGAAGTAAACAAGCCTACTTGTTTATTATCTTCAAGACAGCAACTTTCCAGCATCGAGCTAACCGAGCCTTTACCATTAGTCCCCGCAATCTTCACTAATGGCACAGTCTCGGCTAAATAATGTGCTAAAAATAATGGAAAACGCTGTTTGCGTAAGCGTTTGTCAACGCGCTTATTATTGTTAAATAAACGCTGTAAAAAAGGTGGAAAAATATCACTCATTATATTTAAGAAGGGTATTCCTCAAAACGTGGAGCTTCTAAGCTAGCGTCATACCAACACGCACGGTCTTTCCAAAAAATATGGTCTTGCGGCTCTATTTCTGGTGATTCATCTAGCGAACCTGCGGGAACCATCAGCATTTGCCCGTCTCGTATGATTTTCGGAACAGTCGAGCCACATTCACTACAAAATGATTTGGCGAAAAACTGCGCATCAGCCAATTTAAACTGTTTAATTAATTCTTCACCCGAAAGCCACGTCAAAGCCTCAGGCTTAGTAAACAAGATTGCCGCATGAGCCGTCCCCGTTGCTTTTTGGCAGCGAGTACAATGACAAAAATGAAACTGCTCAAATGCCTCCGTGACCTTATAAGTCACTTTTCCACATAAACAACTGCCTTTAATTTCAGTACTCATATCAATCACCTCGGTGTTTTATTAAGTTACGAAAGATTAGTCTAAATCAAATCAAAATAAGTTGCTATCCAGTAATTTATATTCTCCACGGAAATTATGGAAATATTGGAGAGCCGTTTTCCATCCAGCTCTCCAATATTTATTGTGAATCCGTATAAATTTTAGGGTAGCCAAGTTTTATTTAAAGCTAAAAGTTACTTTATCTGCGGCAGTATTTGCCAAAGTTAATGAGTAGACAAATAAAAAAACTAGTTTAAAAAACAATCATTTAATATAATTAATTGATTTTTTTTATAAAAAAACAGACCTAAAACTGGTTAATCCATAATTTTTTTCATAGAATACGCAGCTCTACTAGCACATCAGATATGCCTCGGTGGCGAAATTGGTAGACGCACGGGACTTAAAATCCCGCGCCTTCACGGGCGTGCCGGTTCGATTCCGGCCTGAGGCACCATTCTATTAAGAAGACTCTCTTCTGCTTTAACTTGAAACCTTCAAGTTTTTAAATATCTTTTGCTAAGATATTGAATCCAAAATAAAACTTCACTTTTCAAAATACCCTTGCACCCAAGCTTTAATCAATTTTTACGATGATTAGCCTCAAAAATCTAAAAAAAGGTGTGCTATAATGGAAAAATTTTTCCGCTATAAGGTTGTTGTTCGTGGCAAATATTAATCCTCGTAAGGCTGTAATGACTCTTTTTTCTTCTCCAAACTGTGCGATGAGCCATTGCGCTCGCTTGGTTATTCAGGAAAAAGGCGTTGCTGCTGATATTGAATACTATGATACTAATGAGCCGCCAGAAGATTTATTAGAACTAAATCCTAATGGCACTTCTCCAACATTGATTGAGCGCGAACTGGTTCTTTATGATTCGCGTATCATTATGGAATACTTAGATGAGCGTTTCCCTCATCCACCCTTGCATCAAATGGATCCTGTTTCACGCGCGACCGCGAGAATGCTAATTAAGCGTATCGACCAAGATTGGTATCGTTTATTAGATGAAATGCTACATTCTGGTGAGAAAAAATCAGCGCGTGCCAAAAAAATGCTGAAAGAAAGTTTAACGGCCGCAGCTCCTGTGTTTCAGGCTCATCCTTATTTTATGAGCGATGAATATTCTTTAGTCGATTGTGCCTTAGCACCGCTATTATGGCGTTTGCCAAGTTTAGGGGTCGATTTAGAATTATTAGATAAAAGTATTAGTGAATATGCAGGTCGCATATTTGTAAGAGAAGCATTTCAGGAAAGTTTAAGTCCTGAAGAAAACGATATGGCAAATTCGTTCAAATGACACCCTTAAAACCTTATTTAATCCGTTCTATTTATGAATGGATTGTTGATAATGATATGACTCCGTATTTATTAGTCAATGCGGAGCATCCTTACGCGGTATTGCCAGAAGGCTTTGTCGAAGATGGACAGATGGTCTTAAATGTTCGCCCCGCTGCGGTGCAAAACTTGTCCTTAGGGGATGAGGACGTTGAGTTTAACGCACGATTTTCGGGACGACCGATGCACGTCATCGCACCTGTGGCCGCTATTTTAGCTGTTTATGCTAAAGAAAACGGTCGCGGGATGGTGTTTGATCCTAGTGACGAAGATGATACTCCACCAGAACCAAAACCTACCAGCAAAAAACCGCAATTGCGAATCGTTAAATAAGCGTTAGTTTTTATCGGGCATTAGAAAAGCAGATACATTCCCCGCTGCTTTTTTGGGTGGGGATGATATTTTTGCTGTACCGCGCTTTTTGACTTGATCTATGCGAACAATTTCGTGTATCGGCACAAAAGTGCGGCTCACGCCTTCAAATTCTGCTCTTAATTTTTCTTCACTTGGGTCTACCAAGACCGAGCTTTTTTCCCCAAAGATAAAGTCTTCAATAATCACAAAGCCGTACATATCCCCTTCATAAACGCTTTTCGCGTAAACTTCATAGACTTCATCACGGTTAAGAAAAATGACTTTATAAATATGTTTTTCTGACATCTTAATATTTACTGCGTTAGTTACAATAGCAGCTATTTTACGCTTTACTTTTAAAATACGAAATAAAACTGGAATTATCATGGCTTACACGATTTATTTATCAGGCGAAATTCATAGCGATTGGCGCGAGCAAATCAAACAAGGCATTGCTGATAAGCAATTGGATATTGAAGTTTTAACCCCCATTACTGACCATCATAGTAGCGACCATGTTGGGGTAGATATTCTTGGTGAAGAAGACAAAGGTTTTTGGAAAGACCATAAAGCCGCTAAAATCAACGCGTTACGCACTAATAATTATATATCGCGTTCAGATATGGTCATTGTACGCTTTGGTGAGAAATATAAACAATGGAATGCAGCTTTTGATGCGGGTTTAGCGATTGGAATGGGGATTCCTGTGATTACTTTGCACTCACCAGAGTTGACCCACCCATTAAAAGAAATTGATGCCGCAGCTCTTGCGGTAACAGAAACGCCACAACAAGTTGTAGAAATTTTAAGTTACATCTCTCAAGACTAGGAAAATTTAATATC
>WTBX01000149.1 GCA_013138855.1 Methylococcaceae bacterium | reverse complement strand
TATTAAGACGTTGATAATTTGGATATGTACCGCCTTCAACAAATCCGACGGAGCGGAAAGCTAAATGGGCAGGGACATCATTTTTTTCACTACACGCGGATTCACAAGCATGACAGCCGATACAGTTGTCAACGTTTAAATAAAACCCGTGTTGTTTATAACGATTAGGATTATCACCTATTTCATTATCATTATTAATACATAAGCTTTCATTTCTTAACTCACTATCTTCTGTGGTGAGTTCAATTTTTTGACCATAACGGTTTTCAGTTAGACTTTCTTCTAATTTACTTAAAAAAGCGTATTTTGGTTCATCTGGACGTACTTCAAACATGATTTTTAGTCTCGAATATAAATCGGCTTTCTGTGATTTAAATGGAATTGGTTTTGCGGGTTAATTTGGGTTACAGTGTTTTATACTATGAATATATTAAGGGTTAAATTATGTCTAATTGTTGTTCGGGTAAATCTTCAAAAATAACGCATAACGATTGCCCAAAATGTAGAACAAGTTGTAAAAGTGTTGAGATGAAAACTCTATTTCATAATCTGTTATTTCCCGACAACCTTGAACTTCCACTCGATAATTATTACTTTTGTGCTTCTAAAACCTGCAATGCGGGGTATTTTTCTCAATCAATTACTATCCCTAAACAAAAACTTAAAGTTTTTCATGAGTTGCAACAGGGCTGGCTTTGTTATTGTTTTAATATTTCAGAAGCCGATTATAAAACTGCGTTTGAATCAAAAAACTTTGAACCAATTAAAAATTTTGTGGTTCAGAAAACAAAGACTGGTGATTGCGCCTGTGAGATTAAAAATCCTTCTGGGCAATGTTGCTTGGCAAAATTTAAACAATTAGAGAAACACTATGATTAATTTAAAAAATACCATCGCCTCTTTACCTGCGGTATTAGTCGCGTTATTACCGCAACTGTTTTGTCCCGCTTGCTGGCCTGCCTACACGAGCATATTGTCATCGTTAGGCATTGGTTTTATTAATTATTCACCGTTATTATTTCCGCTCACAGCATTATTTTTACTGATTGCTATCGGAGGTATTTTTTATAAAGCAGAAACCAGACGGGGTTACTCTCCTTTTTTTCTAGCAATTGTCGCTTCGGCTATTATTCTTATCGGTAAATTTGCTTTAGAAATTTCAATGGCTCTTTATGCGGGTATCGGCTTATTGCTTATCGCTTCTGTTTGGAATGCTTTACCTAAAAAAGAGGCGGTTTGTTCTGTTTAATTTCAACTATCAATTTAAAATGTTCGAGCCTCTTTATTTAAAATCGCCGCTTGTTTTTGGTCTATGTGTTCAATTCTAACCGCAGATTGTTTAAATGCAGGCTGGCGAGAATGAGGATCTAATAAACCTAAGGTTAAACGATTCACACAATTAAAAAAGTGAAACGGAATAAACACCATATTTCGTGCGATACGCTGAGTCAGCATCACCATCACTACTGCATCACCGCGTTTTGAAACCACACGCACATAAGATTGATGTTTAATGCCTAATTCCGCCGCCGCATCGGGATTCATTTCCATAAAGGGCGTAGGACTAAATTTATTATTATTGGCAATTTTTCCTGTGCGTGTACGTGAGTGAAAATGCTCCACTAATCGCCCAGAATTTAACCAAAACGGAAATAACTCATCAGGTCTTTCATTATTATCAATAAACGGCAAGGGAATTAATTTTGCTTTTCCATCGGCAAATCGAAACGTTGCATCCTCAGTATATAAACGTTTACCACCTTGAGGCGGTGTTTCACCGTTGTCTGCTTGCTCTTGAGTATAAGGCCATTGAATACCGCGATTTTGTTCAATTAAATCATGAGTCATGCCTGAAATATCGACTAAGCGTCCTTTAGATAGTTCACGCATTTCATCAAACACTTCATCAAAATTATCTGAGAAAGTCATCTTGCGCCCTTGTTCAAACCGTTTAGCGACGCCATTGAAAATATGCAAATCACTTTTACTATTCGCATACGGCTCTTTAATTTTACGAATAATATTGACGCGTCTTTCAGTATTGGTAAACACGCCCTCTTTTTCCGCACAAATAGCCGCAGGTAGAAAGATATGTGCATATTCAGTGGTTTCAACATCGACAAAAGAATCTTGCACAATGCAGCACTCTAGTTTTTCCATTGTTTTACGAATACGCGCAGTATTTGGCATTGAAGTCATAGGGTTCGTACCCACTAACCACAAACCTTTAATTTCCCCAGTCTCAATCGCAGGAAATATATCGGTTTCAGTCAAGCCGCGTGCTTTTGGAAAAAATTCAGGATCAACGCCCCAGTATTTACCAATTTCTGCTCTATCTTCGGGGTTTTCTAAGGCACGATAACCCGGTAAACCTGAGCATGAAGACCATTCGCGCGTCCCCATCGCATTACATTGCCCTGTAATAGAAAGACTTGTGCCGCCTGCTTTACCAATATTTCCTGTTAATAAACTTAAGTTATTAATGCCAACCACACCATCTGAGCCGTGGGTACTTTGGTTGATTCCCATACACCAGATATTCATTGCCGCGCCTGCATTAGCATATAATCTGGCGACTACACGAATCGTATCTTCATCAATGCCGCAAATTTTAGCCGCGCTCACAGGGTCATAGTTTTGAACTTCGGCTGCTAACTCATCAAAGCCATTCGTATTCGCCGCAATATAATCTTTATCTTCTAAGCCTTCATCTAAAATCACATACATCAACGCATTCATTAACACCACATCCGTTCCTGGTGTAAT
>WTBX01000174.1 GCA_013138855.1 Methylococcaceae bacterium | reverse complement strand
GTATTAAAGAAGATGGAAAAGTAAAATTTACAGATAAACCTTGTGGCAAGCTAAAAGGGGTGCTGATTCATCAAGAAACTAAAGAAGAGGCAACAGCAAACGCTTTAAAAAATAAAACGGCAAATATTGGGCGATTGATTCGTTTAGGTAGAGATCAGGCTGCAAGAAATTATGCTAAAAAGTATCAGTTAGAAGACGCTTATAAAGAAGAGGTGGCAGCTTATAATCAACATTTAGAGCAGCAAATAAAAAAGCAGGAGTTAGCGGCTAAAAAACAAGATAAGGCTATAAAGCAGCAACAATTATTAATGCAGCAGCAATCACTTATTTTACAACAGCAGCAATTAGCACAAGATCAGCAGCAAGCTGAGGCAGAGGCGCAAAAGAAAACGACTCGGCGTTATTATCCTTATTATTACCCTTATACCTTGCCTTCATCTACGCACAATAAATGTAAAAAATATGGGGTGGTAACAAATTGTCAACAGTCGGTTTATGGTACGAAAACTCCCAGCACTTATACGCCAGAATGGCAAAAAAAGAAGGCTCTTCCAGAATGGCAAAAAAAGACAGTTCCTGCATGGCGGCAGCAACAATTGCTACGCAATCAATATAATTATGGCACGACTGTTAATGGCAGTGTTTCGGTGCAAGTTAAGGATAAAGATTCAAAGAGTGGGGTTTATATCCAGGGAAACTTTTAATTTAGATTAAATCGTTAAAATTTTAAAATCTCGGTGATTTAGGCTTTCTTGGTATAATTGCCTTTATCTATGTTTTGCAGGGAACTTTTAAGAATGGAGTTAAAAAAAATTATTGAAGCATTATTGTTTGCCTCAGATCACACTTTAAATGCTCGGCAATTACAAAAGCTGTTTCCTGAGTTAGAAATGCCTTCTATTAGAGAGATTGATGCTGCCTGTGAATCTTTAATGGAAGACTATTATAATCATGCAGTAGAACTGAGAGAATTAGCAACAGGCTACCGTTTTCAAGTCCGCGCTGAATTTGCGCCGTGGATTACGCGCTTATTTGAAGAAAAGCCACCCAAATATTCCAGAGCCTTATTAGAAACGCTTGCCATTATTGTTTATCATCAACCTGTTACGCGCGGTGATATTGAAGATATACGTGGTGTTGGCGTGTCCTCACAAATTATTCATACTTTATTAGAGCGTGAATGGATTGAAGTCACAGGACAAAAAGAAGTACCAGGTCGTCCCGCGCTTTATGGAACCACAAAACAATTTTTAGATTATTTTAATGTATCATCACTTGAACAATTACCTGCTCTTGAAAAATTAAAAGAGTGGGATGAGGTGATGATTAAATCCCAACCAACTTTGAAGGATAACAGTGAGCAACAAACCGAAAACTCAGACTCAGCAAAAACAGACGAGCCAGCCACATAATAATCAGGAAGCAGGTGAAAGAATCCAGAAAGTTTTAGCGCGAGGTGGGTTAGGTTCACGACGCGAAATTGAACGCTGGATTGACGAGGGACGCTTGGTAATTAATGGCGTTAAAGTCATTTTAGGACAATCACTTAAAGAAGGTGATCTACTTCATATTAATGGGCGCGTTGTTAATTGGGAAAAATTTTCTCAGCAAGCTACGCGAGTCTTGGTTTATCACAAACCTACGGGAGAAGTGGTGACTCGCCGCGATCCTGAGGGTCGTCCTGTTATTTTTACACAGTTGCCTAAATTACCTGTTGGACGCTGGATTGCGGTCGGACGTTTAGATATTAATACGTCAGGCTTGATTATGGTTACCAATAATGGTGAATTAGCAAATCGTTTAATGCACCCTTCAAGTGAAATAGAGCGTGAATATGCGGTTAGAATTTTAGGTGAAGTTAATGAAGAGATGATGACACGTTTAAAAGCAGGCGTGGAGTTAGAGGATGGCGAAGCCCATTTTGATGATGTGAAATTTTTTGCGGGTGAAGGTGCAAATAAGTGGTATCACGTTGTCGTAAAAGAAGGTCGTAATCGTTTGGTTAGGCGTTTATGGGAATCTCAAGAAGTTACTGTCAGTCGTTTAATGCGTGTTAGATATGGACCTGCGGTATTGCCTGAACGTGTGAAATCGCATTCTTATTATGAGCTGGATGCTAAAGAATTGGCTATTTTAATGGAGTTTGTTGATATGCCAGCCGAGAAACCACAACTGCCTCATTGGCAACAAAAAAAATCGTTTGAAAAACCGAAAGCGAATACGCATCCTAAAAAAACAAGACCGCAACAGCATAAATCAAAAACGAGTAACGAAACCACTAAACCAAGAAATCCCCAGCAAAAAATAAATAGAACGCGCAAATAAACCCTAACTATCTTGAAATCTATAGTTTTTGAAATTCGGTTTTATAGTAACCCACGGTTTTAACCGTGGGTTTATAGTCAAAATAGCGTGGTATTAAGCATTTGAAAAATATTGGACACCTAAAAACAGTGCAAAATGTTTGACATCAACCTTAATGTCATAATGAAACTTTTATTTACAGTAATAATCGTTATTTTAGTTTCCATATTTTTATTATTGGAAGCGGCATATCACTATGGGTTAAAAGCTTTGCCAGAAAATACTTCACCGTCTAAATCAACTTATTCTCAAGATTTGCTGTATACACAATGGGTTGATTTAAACGGTAGGGGCGATATTGAAATGAAAGCGATTTATCCTGTTCATTTTGTAATAGCTTTTGTAAGACATAGTGGAAATGATAAGCACTTTTCTCTTGCTAAAGGCTCAATACTTGCTGATCGAACGGCGCGCGTTCTACTATTTACTCGTGACAATAATAAAAAGGTTCGCAGAAATCGACATATCAATAAGATTGCCATAGGATTTTGGATTAGTCGAAATTGGACTGCTCACGAAGCACTTAATACACTTTTAGATTTAGATTATTATGGAAACCAGCTTTTTGGCATTCAAGCCGCAGCCTATGGTTATTTTAAAAAACTTCCCGAAGAATTAAGCCTTGATGAAGTAATCTATCTTGTTGCACTCACTCATGCTCCAAGTTATTACGAATGCAAGCCTGAGCGAATTATTAAATTAATGAATCGTTTAAGAACTTTGCTATCAACACATTATCCGAAGTTATATGCTGCAACTGTTCCCATAAAATCAGTCCCTGCCAGTGATTTTAGTAAAAAGTGTAAAACTAGCGAAAAATAAAAATCATGAAAACCGATACCTTGTTTTACAGCTTATTTCAACATCACCCTAAATTAGCATTGGAATTATTGGAGTTGGATTATGACGAAAAAAGCTATCGTTTTGGTTCAGAAGAAATCAAACAAACTGCCTTTCGGGTGGATGGCATATTTACGCCATTAGTTGATAATCCTGAACAACCATTGATTTTTGCAGAAGTCCAATGCCAAGCGGATGATGATTTTTATGA
>WTBX01000225.1 GCA_013138855.1 Methylococcaceae bacterium | reverse complement strand
GGGGAGATTTTATTAAATAAATCCCCCTCAATCCCCCTTTTCCAAAGGGGGAGGTGAATACTTACATATTAACTGATGTTACGCAGAGGAGTGAAAAAACAAGTTTTTTCACGTTTGCATATAAAGGCGGAGTCCAATAGCTTTAGCTATTGGCGAGTTTTTAAAACGGCTAAAACAGGCAGCTTCAAAAAAGTTTGCGTTCTGCTACTTCACGCCAATAACTAAAGCTATTGGACTCCAACATAAGCCAATACTTCGATTTGGAACGTCAGTGAAAAAACTTGTTTTTTCACTCCAAACAACAAAAATGTTTACGGCTTATTATTGGCTATTTATACTTTTTTGCGTAACATCAGTTAAATACATAACCATAAGCGTGGGGACTGGCAGCAAACCAAAGGGCTTCGCCCTTCAGCTTGCCGCCAGCCTTTTAATAAAGCGTTATTCCTACACTTTATATTTTTCAATCTTCGCCAATAATTTCACATTCATAACGTGAAACTTTCAAAGTATCTGACCAATAATGCGCTGGCAATCCTGATTTTTGTTTAAGATGCTGTAAAAAATCTTCTGGCTTCGATAATGATTCCCACACTGACGGCAAAAATGTTCCGCGCCTCCCTCCTTCTTGCATAATCAAGCCATCTATTTTCGGGCGTAATTGACGGATTAAATCGGCTTCTGAATCAAAACTCATTGGCTCGCTAGGCGTTAAAATAGAAAGATGAATCTCAAGCTTAGCATCTTCCTCTTTTGAAACAGGGGGGAAACGAGGGTCTTTAAACGCAGCGGAAAAGGCATTTTCAGCAATATCCGTTATTAAAGGACGAACGGCTTCTAACATTCCTATGCAACCACGGAGTTGATGATTAATCTCTAAAGTTACAAAAGTGGCACGAATGTCAGATAACACTGAATCATAATCTTTGATATTCGGTTTTACAGCGCGTCCATGCTCCAGACCATAAGCAATTGAATCTTTAGCAAGCTGTAATAAAAGCGATTGTTGCGCTTTATTCAATGACATAAGCCCCATACCCTACCACGCGCTTTTTATCTCCTGCGGTATCGCCAGAGTTTCTAAGGTCGATAGTTTTTATTTTTAATAATTTCTTTTCAGCTAAGGCCAATAGCCCTCTAACAGGAACACGACCACAGGCACTGTCTTCGTCTAACTTCTTATAATCAAGGTTTTCAATTTTTTCGCTAGTCTCTTGGTCTAGTTGTTTCGCTGTTGCATAATCGTGATAATGACTTAAATCTGAGCTAACCACTATTAAGGTATCTTCCTGCCCATAAAAACATTCTAAAACTTGCTCAACTTGTTCTGGAGGACAGTCCCCTGCGACAATAGGAATTAGACTAAACTTTTCTAAAGTCGTTTGTAAAAATGGTAATTGTACTTCTAAGCTATGTTCTAAATAATGCGCTTTATCAATATATTCAACAAAAGGGTAGTGTGACAACTTTTCGATAGCACTAGTGTCTAAGGGTATATCACCGAGTGGCGTGTTGAAAAATTCAGCATGAGAAATCGCAAGCCCTTTAAAACCTACGCGATGTGAAGGACCTAATAAGACGACGCGCGAAATGGTTTCTCGATTAGGCTTTAAACGACCATAAGCACTCGCCGCAATAGCACCTGAATAAATGTAACCTGCATGGGGGACGATCATTGCTTTAGGTGATGTTTTAGTCGCTTCTACAGGTTGTAAATAACTGTCAAGCATTGCTTGTAATTTTTGTGGGTTGGCTGGGTAAAAAGCTCCTGCGACCGCTGGCTGGCGTATGAAAGACATAGTTTTTTCCTTATGTGTCCGTTGTTTGCTGAGTGTCCTCAGCGATTGGTTATTTTTGTTATCTATAAAGCTTAATAAGCACTAGATTACAAGGTATGGTTTTTAAAATATTGTGAGCTTACTCATGAAAACAAAATTAAGCGCAGATACTGTCACCACTGACTATTGGCATGACTTAGGTGATGGGCGTATTCAATGTGATTTATGCCCACGATTTTGCAAGTTGCATGAAGGTCAACGCGGCTTGTGTTTTGTCAGACAAAACCAACAGCAACAAATTGTATTAACGAGTTATGGACGCTCTAGTGGCTTTGCTATAGACCCTATTGAAAAAAAACCGTTCAATCATTTTTATCCCAGTTCTCCCGTACTGTCTTTTGGTACAGCGGGTTGTAATCTTGCCTGTAAGTTTTGCCAAAATTGGGATATTAGCAAATCACGCGAAATGGATTCTCTAATGAGTCTTGCTACGCCTGAAAAAATTGCTCAAAAAGCGGTTGAATTAGGTTGTTTGAGTGTTGCTTATACTTATAACGATCCTGTTATTTTTCATGAATATGCGATTGATACAGCGATTGCTTGCCGCGAATTAGGGATAAAATCAGTCGCAGTTTCCGCAGGTTATGTGTGTCCTGAGCCTCGCGCCGAGTTTTATCGCTATATGGATGCAGCGAATATAGACCTAAAAGCATTCAGTGAACGATTCTACCATAAAATCACGGGATCTCACTTAGAACCTGTGTTAGAGACCTTGCGTTATCTATACCATGAAACCTCGGTGTGGTTAGAATTAACAACCTTGATTATTCCTGATGAGAATGACTCTGTTGCTGAGTTAGAGGAAATGACTCAGTGGGTATTTGAAAACCTAGGGGCTGATGTCCCTATGCATTTTACGGCTTTTCATCCTGATTGGAAGATGCAAGATAAACCACGCACACCAACGGCATCATTATTATTAGCCCGAGATATTGCTTTAAAAAATGGCATTCGTTATGCCTATGTCGGAAATGTGCATCATAAAACAGCGGATAGCACTTATTGCCATGCTTGCGGACAGTTGTTAATCGGTAGAGATTGGTATCAATTATCGGAATGGAATTTAGATGTGCAAGGTTGTTGTAATGCTTGTGGGGAAAAATGTGCGGGGCATTTTGCTGCTACTCATGGTGATTGGGGAGCAAAACGTATGGCGGTGATATTATAAAAAGAGGCTTTTTTAGGACTTGGCTCATTCCCAAACAAAGTTTGATAACGAGCCAAATAAATCACAGTGGATTCTTTCAGAAGAGGATGAAATATATGTGTTTCAGTTGATGGCTTATAAAAAAATGGGGGGTATAAATAATTTAGGTTGGGGATTAGAAACCAAAGTAAACCAAAGTAAACCAAAGGTAAACCAAAGGAAACCAAAGGGGTCGGAGTAACTTGGTTTTAATTCAAACAATTAGTCAATATTGAAAACGCCAAGCAGAGCTTGTCGGTATGCGTTCCCAAACAGAGTTTGGGAACAAGCTAACATTATCGCAAAGAGCTGACTGGGGTGTTTATGTGATTTTAAAAAATGCTAAAACCCTGTCAGCTTTGATTTTAGATATTATCGCGTTCTATTTTTTAACTTATGCTCAAGCAAGGCAAACACTAATGTTATAAGTATTGCAATTCCAATGACGGCAATAGAGGCGAACATATTGTTTAATAAATCAGGTGCAAAAAATAATAATCCTCCTAAGCCCAGCATCATGCCTCCCGACAGTAATTTTAATAATCGCCCTTCTTTTTCCGAAATTTTCTTACTCCCTAGGGTCATCGTAAAAATGGCGACGATGATTAATAATGGCACGATATAAATAAAATTGTAAAAAGCGAGATAAAGATAATATTCGTTAGTGCTAAGTTGATTGAGCGTAAGTACGCGGGTGTAAACCATCGGTAATCCAGCGGTACACAATAGCTCATAACTGTTAGCAACAATGGCTAACACAGCGGTAGCCACTAACATTCCTGACCATTTCGCTGTTTGAATGAGATTACGCATTTTTTGAAATAGTTTAGGTTTCGCTGCATCGGAAAGCGATAAGGAAATCCCCCGTTTAAAGAAAAAATAATCTTTTATATTGATAAGCCCGACGATGATGGCAACTAACCCTGCGATGGCAGTAATAATGGACAATTCTTCGGTTAATAAAAATAGATTTAACCATGCCGCCATAAAAATAAAATACATCAGCCCAGAAACACAAACAAACGTCCCTCCAATCATGGCTATACGCAAACGCTCGCGGGTATGAACTATCAAGCTCAGCAAAAAGAATAGAACAAAAAAGGCGCAGGGATTAAACGCATCAAGGGCGGCAATGATTAAGGTGAAGACGGGGAGGGAAAAATCCTGATAATGTATTTTCCCTATGAGCGGTATTTCAAAGGCTTCTTCTCTCTTGGTATTTTTAGTCTGTGTTTGTTGATGACAGGCGAGTAGTTTACGTTCTAACTCCTGACCTGTTGTTAGCTTAGAATCAAACCCCTGAATCATTTGCTGACAAAAAATAAAGGCAGGGACAGCATTAGGGTTTCTGTCCAATTTAGCCGCCATATTGATATAAAGATTAATACTGGGCTGATTATCAATCAAATCATGACTCTGTAAGTTTAACCATGAATAATGGGAAGCTAGATTTTCTATAAATGGTTTGGCTTCCAGAC
The DNA here is from genome assembly GCA_013138855.1 of Methylococcaceae bacterium. Taxonomy (GTDB): domain Bacteria; phylum Pseudomonadota; class Gammaproteobacteria; order Methylococcales; family Methylomonadaceae; genus WTBX01. The sequence goes on along the minus strand of WTBX01000225.1, from coordinate 7,003 downwards.
AATGCGGACAGCGGTGTGACCAGAAAAAATATAACTCAACACTTTGTTGGTTTTTTGTTGTGCCGTCCTTTTGCTTTTCTGCATACACAAAAAAGCTGAAAAAACTCAGTAGTAATATAAAAACAACATTTTTAAGCATTTACTTTCTCTTTAAACATAATTATTCATTTTCCAATGTTAAACTTTATTGTTTCTCACGAATTTATGAAGACAGCATTACCCCCTTTAAGTTTATACATTCACATCCCTTGGTGCATACAAAAATGCCCCTATTGTGATTTTAATTCTCATGCCGCTAAAGGTGAATTACCCGAATCACGCTATATCTCTACTTTATTGGAAGATTTGCGCCGTGATATTGAACGCTTTGAAATAGACAGGGAAATCAATAGTATTTTTATAGGGGGAGGCACACCTAGTTTATTTTCTTCTGATAGCATCGCTACTTTATTGGCTGGGGTTGCAGAACAATTACCCTTGAAAAAAAATGCTGAAATTACCTTAGAAGCAAACCCTAGTACGTTTGAGTCTGATAAATTTAAAGAATTCAAAGAAGCGGGAATTAACCGTTTATCTATCGGTGTTCAAAGTTTTCATAATGAGCATTTAAAAAAACTAGGTAGAATTCATAATGCTACAGAAGCTTTTAAAGCGGCTGAAATTGCACACTGTGTAGGTTTTGATAATTTTAATTTAGACTTAATGTTCGGTTTACCACAACAAACTAAGCAGCAAGCACTCGCTGATATAAAAAATGCCATTGCGTTAGCACCCTCGCATATTTCTTTTTATCAATTAACCTTAGAGCCAAATACTTATTTTCATAAATTTCCGCCTGCCTTACCTAAAGATGAATTAATTTTTTCGATACAACAACACTGTCAACAATTACTTCGTCAAGATGAATTTAAACAATATGAAGTCTCAGCTTATGCGAAAGCAGGCTCTCAATGTCAGCATAACCTTAATTATTGGCAATTTGGCGATTATCTAGGGATAGGTGCGGGGGCGCATGGCAAAATCAGTCTAGCTGTGCCGAATAAAATTTATCGAACCGCTAAAGCTAAAAATCCGCAAACCTATTTGGCGATGACTGACAGCATTACTGAGCAAATAAAGCCTGAAGAAATTCCCTTAGAATTTATGATGAATCAATTACGTTTAAGACAAGGGTTTTCTATCAATCATTATCAAAAAGTAACAGGATTACAGGCGGCAAGCTTAGAACCTGCTCTATCTTCCGCTGTTGCTAATGGTTTATTGACTCACCAACAGTCACGTTTTTTTTGTAGCGAAAAAGGTTGGAATTTTCTTGATAGCGTACTGGGAAAGTTCATTATTTAATTTTTACGCTATAATAGCGATTAATATTTTCGTAAAAAAACAATTATGCTTGATTATCAAAAAGAGTTTATCGAATACGCGCTAGAATGCGGTGTTCTTAAATTTGGTGAGTTTCAATTAAAATCGGGACGACTGAGTCCCTATTTCTTTAATACTGGCTTATTCAACACAGGGGCAAAACTTGACAAATTAGGTCACTTTTATGCCAAAGCGTTGATTAATTCTGAGCTTAATCCTGATATACTTTATGGCCCCGCCTACAAAGGTATTCCTCTCGTCAGCACTGCGGCTATCGCTTATGCAAGACTTAAACGTGATGATATTCCTTTTGCCTTTAATCGCAAAGAAGCTAAGGATCACGGTGAAGGCGGTTTATTAGTAGGCTCGCCGTTGCAAGGTAACGTCGTTATTATTGATGATGTCATTACCGCAGGAACCTCGGTACGTGAGTCGGTTGAAATCATTAATAAGGCAAAAGCCGTGCCATCTGGCGTACTTATTGCTTTAGACCGACAGGAAAAAGGGCTAAATAATATTTCAGCCACTCAAGAAGTGAGTCAACGCTTTAATATGCCCGTTGTAGCCATTATTTGTTTGGCCGATATTGTCGAGTTTCTCAAAACAAATTCAGAAACAGAACAGCAATTAGCCGCGATTAAAGAATATCAACAAAGTTACGGTATTTGAACATTGTTAATTTTGTAAGATGAATAAAAATATCGTTATCTAAACAGTTTTTTATATTTGGTCTACAATATATTGCTATAGCAGTAATATATTTTTAACTAATTTTTTGTAAGTAGCGTCAGCGAGAAAAAAAGGCTTGCCATGGGGAATTTGGAATTCAAAGAACAGCTACACGAGTACGCGCAATGGCGCGAACAATTAGCGCGTTCTATAGAAATGTATCGGGAATGGCGGCGCCGCTATGGAATGAGCGATGTTCATAGTACCGACACCATATTGAATATCCTTAGTGGATTGGAAAACGATAGAATTACTTTGGCGTTTGCCGCTGAGTTTTCACGCGGAAAAACCGAGTTAATCAATGCTTTATTTTTTGCAGAAACAGGTGTTAGGTTACTACCGTCTTCACCTGGGCGTACCACTATGTGTCCTACCGAAATCTTTTACGATAAAGAAGGCGGGTCTTATATTCGGGTACTTGATATCAAAACCCGTCTTGAAGATGAATCACTCGTAGAATATAAACAAAAACGCGAATGCTGGAAGCAAATCACCTTAGATTGTGATTCACCCTCGCAAATGCAGGAAGCCTTTAAACAACTGGTTGCTGTTAGAACAGTACCTGTTGAAGTCGCTGATAAATTAGGCTTATGGAATGAGCAAGAGGCTGCCGAACAAGGGCTAGCGAATGCAACGGAAGTCGAAATTCCTTGCTGGCGACATGCTTTAATTAGTTTCCCCCACCCTTTATTAAAAGAAGGCTTGGCAATTCTTGATACGCCAGGACTTAATGCGTTAGGAACAGAGCCTGAACTAACCTTAAGCATGTTACCGAGTGCGCAAGCGATTATTTTCGTGCTAGCTGCCGATACAGGGGTTACAAAAAGTGACCTTGAAATGTGGCGCAGTCACATTTGTAGTGCGCGTAACAGCAGACAAGGCCTTGCCGTAGTAATGAATAAGATTGATTCGATGTGGGATGACCTCTCAGGCGAAACAGGCTATGAAAACTCAATCAAAAAACAAATTTCCACCTCTGCAACTATTTTAAAGCTTAAAGAAAACTTGATTTTTCCTGTTTCGGCAAAACAAGCGTTATTAGCAAAAGTTAAAAAAGATGATGAGTTATTAAAAAGAAGCCGCTTAAATGGTTTGGAAAATTATCTTTCCGATGACATTTTAAAACAGCGTCGTAAAATTTTAATGGACACTATCCTTAAGGATATAGGTTTTTTAATTAATGAATCCTCCAGCCTAACCGATGCTAAATTAGGTAACGCGATTAAACAACTGGAAGAATTCAAAAAAATAGATTTTGAAAACAAAGACATGACTGGCAAATTAATGTCAGAAACGCGTGATAGGCAAAAAGCTTATGCGTCGAATGTCGAAAATTTTCAGGCTAGTCGCCGAGTTTTTACGGTACAGGCAAAAATTTTAATTGAATCGTTTTCCAAAGAAAAAATTGATGTCATTATTAAAGATACCCGAGATGATATGGGCAAAAGTTTAACAACTTTTGGCATGAAAAAAGGTATTCGTAAATTATTTGACGAATTGCGCGATTTATTACAAGATTCAATTGATATTACTAATGAAACCCGCCGCTTAGTCAAAGCGATTCATAAAAAATTCCATGATGAATATGGCTTTAAAGAGATTGAGCCTAAATTATTTTCAATTAAGCAATATCAGGATGAATTAGAAGCCGTTTTTGCTGAAGGTGAAGAGTTTCGCTCTAGTGCTAAAACAACCATGACTGAACAGAGTGTTGTTGTTAGCAAGCTTTATAGCACGCTAATTGTTAAAGCTAGAAATATTTTAAAACAAGCTTATAAAGATGCATTAACGTGGAGTAATGGTGTACTAACACCGCTAATGCACCAAATTAAAGACCACAAAAAGCAAATTGAAAGTCGTTTGATGATGTTAAAGAAAATTAACGAATCAAAAGGCAGTGTTTCTGAAAACATCGCTCACCTTAAAGCTGAGTTAGACCCCTTAAAATTACAACGTAAAGAGTTGTCATTTATTATTAAAGATATGCAGATTGAAGAGTTTATTGCAAAAGGTGGCACTTAATTACTCCACTTTTGTTTTTTTGAACTTAGGTGCTGGTTTTACGCAAACTTAAGTTCAGCAAGCTTATTTAACGCTTATAGCAAAACATATCTGCATTTCCTAATATTTCAAAAATTCTAGCCATATAAGACGCTGTTCTTGAGAAATAAGTCAGCCTCCATAGCCTCATAAAATCCAACGTCACACGCATATTCATGCTTTAAATCAGCCCTCTTTAGTGAAGTATCTCCAATAAAAGGTGGGGCTTCTGGAACTTCTGTGAAATTTAAAAATTTGCTAAAGAAGGACTGCCAGTCCTCTAGCTATTTGCATATTCTGTGAAAGGACTAGCAGTCCTTTTCATTATATTGAATCATGCAAAATACAGACATGTTGTCCTTTGCAAGCTCCCACGACCGCGTATTTGTTAAGCGATTACGCTAAAAATAACGACTGTTTATAAGCTGTAAAAGTATAAACATCATCGCATCAACCTCAGCATCTAGTAGCTCTCTTCGCTTGTGCATGACACCTCTCCTCTGAATAAATTTCTGTCACTTTCATTTAAAGCTAATTCTTGTGCAATTTGTCGATTAGATATATTTAAACTCAAAAAATACCGACAGTAATCCATATTGGTTTTGCACACATGATAATGTCCTCTATAATTCAGCCTCTATTGTGAGCTTTGTTGCTCCTTAAATAGTGGTCTGACTTTGTGAGGCCTCTATATTTCAACTCAATTTTTATTCATAGCAAACTCTATACTCCAATGCGATTTTTATTGTTTTTATTGATACTACCTACCTCCTTTGCTTTTGCTGCTCCTATTGAAGTGAGTGTTGACCGTAATCCTGCTTATTTAAATGAATCTTTTGAAATTGTATTTACTGCCACAGAAGAGCCTAATGTTAATCCTGATTTTAGCCCTTTGAAAAAAGATTTTGAGATTTTAAATAAAAATCATAGCAACTCAATGTCATGGATTAATGGCGAAAGAACTCAACAAGTTAAGTGGACGTTTACGGTGATGGCTAAAAATGCAGGCAAGCTGAAAATCCCCCCTGTAAATTTTGGCGATGTAAGCAGCTCAGAATTAAGCATTACGATAAGCAAAGACAGAGACGCGGTTAATGAACCCGAAGAGATGAATGCACCGCTGTTTTTGGAAGTTGAGGCTACGCCTTTAAATCCTTATTTACAATCACAGCTTATTTATACACTACGATTTTTTAGGCGCGTAAATATCGCTGAGGCCAGTTTAAAAGAGCTAGAACTTAATGATGCAGTTGTTGAAAAACTGGGTGAAGATAAAAATTATAAAACTCATCGCGGTGGTATGTCTTATGCTGTAACGGAACGCAAATATGCTGTTTTTCCACAAAAAAGTGGAAAAATGATTATCGAACCTTTAGAACTAACGGCTTCTGTTATTGTTAGTAGTCGCTCTCGTGGTTTTTTTGGAAACCAAAGCACAAGACGCGAGCGAGTTCAATCAAAAGCGATTACTTTAGACGTTCGCCCCGTGCCAGATAATTTTAAGGGTGAGCATTGGTTGGCAGCATACAAGGTTAAATTAGTACAACAATGGTCGGGGGATAATTCTAATATGCAGGTGGGGGAACCTTTAACACGTACCTTAACACTGATGGTCGATGGAGCAACCGTCGGGCAATTACCTGATTTACAACAAGCCTATACAAAGAAAGGCTTAAAAAATTATCCTGACCAACCTACTTTAAAAGAAAAGAAAACTGAAAATGGAGTGATTGCTTTTCGAGAAGAAAAAATAGCTTTCATTCCGTCTAAAGCAGGAAGTTATACCTTGCCTGAAATTAGCGTGGATTGGTTTAATGTTAAAACAGGAAAAATGGAAAACACTCAAATAGCAGAAACAATAGTGACCGCTATTGGAGGTGTCGTTAATGAAATAAATACGAATGAAACCAAGGAAAAAGAGGAGGTAGCAGTAAGTGCTACACCTAATACGGCAAACGTTAAAACGCCAAGTTCTGAAAACAATTGGCTTTGGAAAAGTATGAGTGCATTTTTTGCGGTGGCATGGTTAGTTACACTATTTATGTATTTTAATAAAAAAAATAAATCCTTGATTGTAGATAATCATCAGCCTGAAACAGATTTAAAAGAGTGTATTAGTAACTTAAAAAAAGCCTGTCATAATAATGAGGCTCAATTGGCTAAACAGGCATTATTGACATGGGGACAATTAAGATACCAGAGCAGCAGTTTGGGTACGTTGGCGAATTTTTGCGAAGGTAATCTGCGCGATGAAATTTTAATTTTAAATAAAAGTTTATATGGCCAACAAGCAACCGAATGGCGAGGGCTTACTTTATTACAAGCTTTTATTAAATATAAAACCACCGAAAAAACCAATACAAAAACAGTAGATGATAAGTTAGAGCCGCTTTATCGAATTTAAATATTGATATTACGCATTTGTCCACAAAATTCACGAAAGTTGTTACAGGCGAGAATAAACAGACAAGTACCTTATCTTTCATGGGGGGTGCTGATTTATAAAAATGTTCCATTAAATCCTTATAACTTTTTTATTAGCATGAAGATCATGAAGAAAAAAAAGACATTCTTTTGAATCAGCACCCCTTTCGTGAAGCTGAAATGGTTTTGCAAAAGGACTGGCCGTCCTCTCTTGATTTTCTTAACTCCATCGGAGGACTGCCAGTCCTTACACTCAGATACTGATGAGCCTGAATAATTGCGTAAGTAGGTAGTCAAAAGGATCCTAACATTTTATTAGAACGGAAAGCTGGTAAACCGTTAAAACGGTTGTTTTCATTAGCTCACATAGCCCACGGTTTAAACCGTGGGCTATGTGAAAAGAAAAATCTCAACCGTTTTAACGGTTTATAAAAATGTTAGAAGACTT
>WTBX01000125.1 GCA_013138855.1 Methylococcaceae bacterium | reverse complement strand
GATAGCGCGTCGCGGTAAACGGATTATTTAAACCTTTAAATACCCCTTCATCTTTATGATAAACAGGCGAGACTTTACCGTGCATGATGCTTTTGGCGTGAATAATATCGCCACCGAAAGCGTGACCGATGCTTTGATGCCCTAAACATACCCCTAATAACGGTTTTTTACCTGAAAAATGTAAAATTGTTTCGACTGAAATTCCCGCTTCTTTGGGTGTACAAGGGCCAGGGGAAATAACGAATTTATCAGGGTTTAAGGCAACTATATCGGCAACACTGACTTCATCATTCCGCACCACGGTGACATCCGCGCCTAACTCACCAAAATACTGCACAAGGTTATAAGTAAACGAGTCGTAATTATCGACCATCACTAATTTTATCTGACTCATTTGCTCTCTCCTGCTAAACCCGCCTCAGCCATTGCCACGGCTCTAAACACCGCACGTCCTTTGTTCATGGTTTCATCCCATTCGTTTTGAGGTACTGAGTCGTACACGATGCCTGCTCCTGCTTGTATATGTAAGGTTTCATCTTTAATCACGGCGGTTCTAATCGCAATCGCGGTATCTAAATTACCCGACCATGAGATATAACCCACCGCGCCTGAATAAACCCCACGCTTTACGGGTTCGAGTTCATCAATAATTTCCATTGCTCTGATTTTTGGCGCACCGCTAACAGTACCCGCTGGAAAAGTTGCCGCCAATACATCAAACGCATCTTTGCCCTTTTTTAGCTCACCTGTGACATTGGAAACGATGTGCATAACGTGTGAATAACGCTCGACAATCATTTTATCCGTGAGTTTTACTGTCCCTATCTCAGAGACTCGCCCTGCATCATTACGCCCTAAATCAATTAGCATTAAATGTTCGGCTAATTCTTTAGGGTCAGCGAGTAATTCTTCTTCTAATTTTTCATCTTGCTCAGGTGTTGCACCGCGTGGACGTGTTCCTGCAATCGGACGTACTGTCACCACATCATCTTCTAAACGTACTAGGATTTCAGGCGATGAACCTACCACATGAAAATCACCGAGATTCAAATAAAACATATACGGCGAAGGATTTAAACAACGCAAAGCGCGATATAAATTCAGCGGTGCAGCAGTATAAGGAATCGACATTCGTTGCGACAATACCACCTGCATAACATCGCCATCGGTAATGTATTGTTTCGCTTTTAAAACGGCATCTTTAAAACCCTGCTCAGTAAAGCCTGAAATAAAATCACTTTCATCTACTTTTTTAGGGGCGTGATGGTTTTTCGGTTCGGCTTTTAAATCGCGCAACTTAGTAACTAACTCATCTAAACGCAGATGCGCTTGTTGATAAGCATCCGCCTCTTCTGGATTGGCATGAGTCAGCAATAATACCTTGCCCGATAGATTATCAAACACCAACATTTCTTCGGAAACCATCAATAAAATATCAGGTGTATTTAAAGCGTCGGGTTTGCCTGTCGCTTTTAATTTAGGCTCAATATAACCGATGGTTTCATAGCCAAAATAGCCGACTAAACCGCCATTAAAGCGGGGTAAGTCTTCTATATCAGGCACGTTATAGCGGGATTTAAATTCGTCAATCCAAACTAAAGGTTTGTCATGCTCTAAGGATTCCAGAATCTTGCCGTCTTTTTCCAGCGTAATTTGATTGCCGTAAATTTTAACCAGCGTTTTGCAAGGCAAGCCGATAATCGAATACCGCCCCCATTGCTCACCGCCATGTACGGATTCAAATAAATAGGAGTATTCACCATCTGCGAGTTTTAAATACGCGCTTAATGGGGTGTCTAAATCCGCTAAAATTTCGCGGCACACAGGAATGCGATTGTAGCCTTGTTGGGCGTAAGTGTTAAATTGTTCTAAAGTCATTTATTAAGCAAGAAGTTTTGAATGGCGGATAGTTTTATTATTTAGTTCGCATGGTTTTATTTTTAAAAATCAGCTACCAAAGCAATTGAATATCATAATGTGAAAATTTTTCATCTTTGCTCAACAATGTCATTTTTTCAATACTTGCCTGAGCAATCAGTAAGCGGTCAAACGGGTCTTTGTGATGAAAAGGGAGTTTAGCAACCAATAATGTATGTTCAATTTCAATAGGTAAAATTTCCATACCATTTTCAATAATCAATTGTTTCAATTGATCTAAGGGGGTTTGTATATCTAATTTACCTAAACTGGTTTTGATTGCCATTTCCCAAAATGAAACCAGACTGACAAAACAAATGTTTTCAGGGTCTTCAATAGCTGATTTTGCAGCTTGACTTAAATTAGAATCCGCTTCGGCTAACCAAATTAAGGTGTGTGTATCTAGTAATAGCTTCACTACATGTAATCTTTAAAGTCGTCTAAAGGTTCATCAAAATCATCAGCCATTTTAAATGTACCTTTCGCAAAACCAAACTTAGGCGTTTTATGTCTAATTATTTGTTCTGTTGTTGGTTTTTCTTGCAATAAGCCTAAGCGAAAATAATGAACTAAATCATAAATTTCAGCAAGTTTATCACTTGGGACTTGTTTGATTTCTTCAATTAGTTGGGTTTGTAATTCAATGGTTTGCATAGCTTTATCCTGTTGAAACTAATTTAACTCTTTTTCGCAATTGGCTAAAAATAATAAATTACTGGCAGTGAGATGTAAGCAGTAACTAGCAAGATGTTCAGAAACTTCTGATATTTCTACACCTTGCCCATGTCCTGCTTCTTTATTACGGATAGTTGGAACACCGCTTTCTAACAATTGTTTCAATGATGTTATTTGGTTGTCCATGTAAGAAGGGATAAGTTTTTTTTCAAAGCAAATCTTAATGAGTTTACTTGCGGTATCCTTTTTTGCATCATAAACCCAACCTTTTTTATCGCAGATTGCTTTCATCAGACTTTCAAATGCTTTGCAATATTCAACTAAACATTCTTTATAGCGTTTATGTCTGTAATGTTCGTGTGCTTTAAGAAACTCTTGATTAGTACCAGAATAGGACTTTTCATTATCAAGTAAAATTAAAACAGGCTTTACCGTTTCAGAATGGATAAATTGCGAATCAATACGTATTAATTGACCATTTTGAAACTCATAGCCAACACCCCACTCTTTAAAACGTTGGTTAAGCTCATTAACAGCATCTTTAGGAGACTGCGTTGGAAGCAATCCTTCTCTAATACGCATATTCATATTTAAAATCACATTAAAACTTAACTCTATAGCATCAAGGCATTTTTCATATTTTTCTTCATGTATTAAAAAATTTAAAAAGGCATCTTTATCATTATTAGTATTTTCATTTAACGTAAACACACCATACTCCTTACATAATAACTTATGTATATGAGAATAGATTTGATTTACAGAATTTGATAATGGCCGATTTGCACCAATAGCATCATTAATAATATGCACAATTTGAATCCGAAATTCATATGGAATTTCCTCATACTGATAAACATCTGGAAATTCACCGCGTAATTTTTTTTGTCGTTTTGAAAATAATTCAACGATTGCCATAGATATTTTTTAATGTAGAAAGAGATGGGAAGTAATTTTAAGGGCTAAACCTAAGTATAAAATTTTTCAAACCATACTCGAAATTGTGCTAATTCTTCTGGTGTTAGCTTTTCTATTTTACGTTTGATTTCTGATAGATTTGACATATTTACTGCATCCCATTTAAAACTTATATTGTATAAGAAACACCTCAACAAGAAGGTTATTTGTAAGTTTTATACCCAACCTTGAGTTT
>WTBX01000303.1 GCA_013138855.1 Methylococcaceae bacterium | reverse complement strand
CATAGACTGTGTTTATTTAGACATCAGTCATAAGTCACCCGAATTTATCAAGCAACATTTTCCGACCATTTACAGCCAATGTTTAAAGCTGGACATAGATATTACCAAGCAGCCAATTCCAGTCGTGCCTGCGGCGCATTATACGTGTGGGGGGATTATCACTGACAGTTATGCTCGTACTAATATTCCGAGGCTTTACGCGATAGGTGAAGTCGCTTGTACAGGGTTACATGGGGCTAATCGTATGGCGAGTAATTCTTTGTTGGAATGTTTGGTGTTTGCAGAACGTGCCGCCGAAGATATTTTGAATACGCTCCCTGCCCTGCCCTCTATTAATTTAAAGATTCCTAAATGGGATGAGTCACAGGTTATTGATTCTGACGAGGCGGTTGTTGTTTCTCACAACTGGGATGAGTTGCGGCGTTTTATGTGGGATTATGTCGGTATTGTCCGCACTGATAAGCGTTTGAATCGTGCCATGCGGCGTATAGAATTATTGGAAGAAGAGATTGCTGAATATTACACGCAGTTTAAGGTGAGTAATGATTTACTAGAGCTGCGTAATTTAGTAATTGTTGCCGAATTAATTGTCCGCTGCGCCCAGCAACGCAAAGAAAGTCGAGGGTTGCATTATACTCAAGACTACCCTGAAACTGATAACAGTAAAACAGCTAAAGATACTATTTTAAATCCAAAAGATTTTTGATTGTTTCTGATGTGACGGAGTAGAAAGGCGACACTATTCTGGACACATAAAACAACGGAAACGCAACTTCTAGTCGCGCACGAGTCATTCCTAGGTATGCGATTTTAATAACTTCCGAAACAACTTAATCAACGTATAAACCATGAAGAACACGAAGCTCATGAAGATAAATTTTTAAAACTTCATGAGCTTCGTGTTCTTCATGGTGAAAATATATTTTAAGTTTCAGATGTTATTGTGTTTCATTCCTTAGGTAACTCTCAATAGATAATATACCCATAAGCTGAGAATTTGTCCGTTCGTCCCGAGCTTGTCGAAGGATGAACGGAAAAATTCGGCCGCACCAAGCTAAACCGTTCAAACGGTTGGGTTTGCACTTTTCACATAGCTCACGGCTTAAGCCGTGGGCTATGTTTTACCAATGGAAATAACCGTTTCAACGGTTTTCTAGCTGATTTTAATTAATAACAAAATGTTCGGATACTTTTGACCCTCTACTTATCACTCATTTTTATAAAACTTAACGCACTAAAACGGCACCCTCAATCGCAACATCTAAAGTTGCAGAGCAAATGGTGTTTTCTAAATCACCAGAATCTACCCCCATATTAGCAACGCGCAAATAATTTGGTGTATAACCAAAATACGACGGCTTACCTTCTTCCGAAGATTCACGTTGAGATTCCCATAACACGGAAAAACTCTCTCCTAATTGAGTTTGAATAAAATCCTGCTTCATCTGCGCTGCTAACTCATGTAACTGCTTACTACGCTGCTTTTTCACCTCATTATTCACAGGATTAGCCAGCGTTGCCGCTTTCGTCCCTTCACGATGTGAATAACTAAAAATGTGCATATCACCGAAACCGACTTGCTTAATAAACTCGAAACTCTGTTGCCATTCTTCCTCACTTTCACTAGGAAAACCGACAATCACATCTGTTGTCACATTGAAATGGGGGATTTCTTCACGCGCTTTAGCCACAATCGCAGCAAACTCTTCTGTCTTACAACGTCTTGCCATCCGTCTTAACACAGAATCACTGCCGCTTTGCAGCGGTAAATGTAAATGCGGCATCAAACGTGGATTTTTAAATAAAGAGAAAAAATCTTCAGGCAATTCCCAAGGCTCTAAAGAACCCAGCCTTAAACGTGGAATCTCAGTCTTATCTAATATAGTGCGAATCAAAGTCGATAAATCACAGTCAATATCACTGCCATAACCGCCTAAATGCACCCCCGTTAAAATAACCTCATTAATGCCTTGTTGATGCAAAGTATTAATTTCATCAATCACCGCCTCAATAGTACGACTTTGTTCTTCCCCTCGTGCCACCGTCACAATACAAAAAGTACAACGATAACGACAACCATCCTGCACCTTAATAAACGCACGTTGGCGACCACGACTAAATAACGAATGCTCCGCAGGTTCGGTAGACATCGCAGGCATAGAATCAAAATTCAACTGCGATAAAGTTTGCTCAACCAACTGCGCCTTATCCTTATTACTGATTACCAAATCAACGCCCATCAACTGCGCCGCCTCATCCTCATTCAAAGTCGCATAACAACCACTTACCACCAATTTAGCGGTAGGATTATCTCGATGAATACGACGAATTAACTGACGAGACTTACGCGCAGCATCCTGAGTCACCGCACAAGAATTAATAATAACCAGATTAGCCTGCGCCAATTCCCGCGTAATTTGATGCCCTGCCTTTTGAAAAGCCTGCGCCCATGTTTCAAGTTCTGCCTCATTAAGACGGCAACCTAATGTTCTAAGATGTATCAACATTTATTAAACTGCCTGTCGCAGCTCCTGAAAAAAACCGCATATTATCGCATAAATAGCAAACAATCATGCTGACTTTAGCGAATACAAATAAAACAACTAATTTAAATATAATTAAATATCAACAAGATAAAGATTCATAGAAAAATAATTTCATCTAGGGCTTGCCATACTGAAAATAGTAAGTGATAATACGCGCCCCATTGAGCAGTAAGCCTCTAATTACTTTTTGAACGAAAGTTCGAGTAAGCAGAGCCTAATCAAAGGGGCTTTTATAACGAACAAATAATTAATTTTAAATTATTTAAATTTTTTCTTGCACAAACTGAAAAAGTCGTTATAATAGGCATTCTTTATCAGGGTCGTTAGCTCAGCTGGTAGAGCACCGCACTTTTAATGCGATGGTCGAGCGTTCGAATCGCTCACGACCCACCACTAATACATTGAAAAGCCTCGCTTTTTGAGTAACTAAACCGCTTTTAAGGCGGTTTTTTTATGCCTGAAAGAAAGTCATAGGACACTTCAAAATTAACTCTTGGGTGACATTTACTTAAAGAGTTAGAAGACTATCGGCGACAGATTATTATTTCTATCGCCTTTAAGCCTTAATTTTCCACTTTATTCTCTAATTGCCCGCGAAACTTCTCGTTTAAAATTCATAAATGCGCGTGAATCACTTGGCGAGGTAGGGACGGTTAAGGTTGGAAACCCTGAGGGAGAGCGGAGTCTTCCATGTTTTTTACCTCGTCTATAAATCCATCCTTCACGAATTAATTGCTGAACCAGTCGGTTTATATCTTTAGCTGAACAATATTTAATCATGCTTGCACCTGTTGATTTGAATAACGTGAACGAAATTTATCTGATGAAAACATAAACCAAAGGGGTCGGAGTAAATTGATTTTGATGATTCCCAAGCTTGGAGTTTGGGAATCAGTAAGTTTTGAGTACTTTTAAACGGGAGCTATCAACTGATACTGCATAATTAACTATTATTATGTATAATTACCTATATGAATAATTTATACACGATAAGTCAATTTTCTAAAAAAGTTAATGTTTCACCATCAACATTAAGGCGTTGGGA
>WTBX01000173.1 GCA_013138855.1 Methylococcaceae bacterium | reverse complement strand
TTGTTACCTATTTTAATGATTATCCTTGTGGTAGCAATAGCGAGAGCGGTTTCTATCTATTTGACGGTAGGAGTCGCGAATACGATTACTTCTGAAAAAAATATTCCTGCTAATTGGCAACACTTATTGGCATGGGGCAGTTTACGTGGCTCAATTGCGGTGATTATGGTGTTATTAATTCCCGATGATTTAAGTCTTGAGGGTTGGGCGTATGAGTTTTCGATTAAAGAATTTATTATTGCCATTACCATCGGCAGTATTTATTTTTCTCTTTTAATTAAAGCCACGACCATAGGCTCTGTAATACGTAGTTTAAAAATTGATGCCTTGTTACCTCATGAGCAACTAAGTTATTACAAAAGTAAGGCGTTGATTTATCATGATTTGGCCGCCAGAATCGAAGAGCTTTATGGGCATCATCAACTTAGTCATGAGCAATATGAAATCTTCACTCATGAGTATTTAGAACTTTATCAGCAAGCTTGCGAACAATGTGAACAACAAGATGTGGATGCCAGTCATGTCGTTGAAAATATCTTGCGTATTTATACGTTGGGGATTCAAAAAAGAGAATTAAAACGGATGTTTCAACATGATGAAATTAATGAAAGTATTTATAAGAAAAACCTGACGATTTTAGAGACACAGACCGAACGTGTTGAACAAGACCAGCCTAAATTAAAATCCCTTAATGCTTATTTAACGTCGTGGACAAGTTATTTTGTCAATAATATAGGAAGACGGACTTTATTTTTACCCGCTAATAACGAAGAGCCGGAAGAGTTGTATTTATATTATCGTACGCAATATAAATTAATTAATAAGGTGTTAGATGAAATGTCGCGCTTGCAAAACTCGCCTTTAGTGGAAATTTTTGGTGATTCAAAGGCTTTGCAAAGTGTGATTTCGATTTATCAGAATTTGAAGAGCAAAACTGTTGAGCAAATGAAAAATGAAATTAGCTCGAATCAAGCATTACTAGATGATTTGAATGCACAGTCAGCAAAAGCTTTTTTACATACGGTGCAGCATGACACCCTGAAAGAATTACATGATCATGAAATTATTACCAGTAAGCTTTATGTGTTGCTAAGTAAAGAATTGAAAGATTAGCGTTATACGGAGCCGCGACTTTTAGTCGCGCACGAAGTTCCATACATTCAACTTAAGGTAGAGCAAAAAATAGGAGCTAGACCTCCGAGGTTTTAAAAACCTTACAACTATTCCGTCTTAAAATAGTCACCTGAATTTTAAATAGCTCTTGCCGTGTTTTTTAGGTTTCGTGCGCGACTAAAAGTCGCGCCTCCGTATTCTCTGAGCCGTTGTAAAAACGGTCAGGATTTTTAATTTCTTTGAAAGCTATTTTAAATCAATAGCATTAAGCCGTATGCGCCACCATAAGTACAAGCAAAATAAATGAAGGCCACGGCTAAGCTAGCAAAAACATTAATTTTTAAAACCTTTTTAATGATATAGGTCACTAACGTCACATCCCAAAACACTAATATTCCAAAGGTGATATAACTCCATAAATCATCTGTGACCGTTAACCAAATCATGACAGGAATAGCGACAACTGCAATAATGTTTTCACAAATTAAAAACGATGTTGCAACCTGTAAATAGCGATCAAAATTGCGGTTTATCATCATCATCAAAGCAACAAACCCTAAGGTGAAAAGTGTTTCCAGATTCACTTCCCAAAAAGCTTCCCACGGATCTATCATATTTGCCTGCATAAACAGCTCGACACAATAATAGATAACTAAATTGAATTTAAAAAAGATAGAAGAAGGGTGGAGGTCTAATGGGTCATGCCTCCAGATGCATAAAGGGAAATATTCTTGAAAAATATCCCATAATGATAAATTTTGTTTTAAATTATCCATAGTTAACCGTCGCTAAGTTAGGGTAAATTAAAAAATCGACTTCGTATTTTAAGCAAGATAAACGTATTTTTTTAAAAAATCTATCTTGCATTAACTTAAAAGGCAAAAATCTTAATTGTTATTTTTTTGGAGATACAGGAAAAAAAGGTGCAGTTTTAGGCTTTTCTTTAGGCGTAGGAATCTCCCATTTTTCAGGTGGAGTTTCTGTGTACGTCTGCTCAGAAGGCGCGGTCTGTAAAGTCTGTTCGACTGCATGACTAAAAGCATCATTTAAAGATTGCACTAATTCTTTAGTTTCTTCTATTAACAATTTAATTTTTTTGCGATTTTTTCTGCTATTACCGTAAGGTTCTGTTCTTGGTAATAAAGTACGCCAAAAGCCGAGACTTTTTTCAAATAATCCCTCAAGATTTTCAATTAAATTAAGCTCTTTTTGACGTTTGTGTAATTGTTTAATAATAAATTTGGCATGAATTTTACTAATGGCTAAATGGAGAGGAATAAAAAAAGCCATAAATATCAATAAAATTATTGGTCCCATAATCGGGTCAACAATAGAGTTTAGGACAATGCCGCCCATGGTGATTTCTGCAAACAGCATAATGGTCACTAAAAACCCCATCACAATTAAAGTCGAGGCATTTGAGCGTTCTTTCCATTGTATTAATGCGTTTTGCACTTCTGGCATTAAGACCTCTTCTATATCACGAACGCTTTTCTCTAAGGTACTTAGTACACGGTAAGAACGGTCATTTTCAACATTAGCCAAGCGTTCATCTATCGCTCTAATACCATCTAGGCGGCTGTCATCAGAATCTGACAAGACAATATAATGCCCTGTATTTAAACCTAGATTAGCAAGCCTTTGTTGCCATGAGTTAATGATTTCACTACTTTTAGCAATATCAAGACTCATATCAGAATGGTCGATAATATAAATGAGTTTATTGGTATCTTGAAGTTTAACTAATTCATCGACTAACTCGCTGATGACGGTATGCTCAGAATCAAAAACATCGGTAAACACAAAGGTTAAATCAGATATTTCCAATACATGCTTCATCAATAAAGTTTGTATAGGATTGCTATTGGCAGTGAAGGGTGGTGTATCTATAAATAATTTGCCTCTTAACTTATCACTGTTTAAGGTTTTAAGTTCTAAATGCGCATTAATTTTGCTACCTTGACCTTTAAGACTCTGTTCTATTTTATTGCTGATTTGATAGAAAGGGAGTCGATGATCGACATCTAATGCCGTTCCAGGCAAAGTGACGGCTGTTGCCTGAGGGGTGTACTGTAGAACGGTGAATTTATGATGCGAGGTATGAACACTGGAATGATGAAGGCTAGAGCCTAAATAATGATCTATAAAGTCATTTTTAACGGGAGACGTGCCGCCTACCAAACTGACAATTGGCCACCATGAACTTTTGCGTACGGTTGATTCATCATCATCAAGCAAGCCTAAATCAAATTCCAGTTGATCTAGTTCATGAAACGTTTTACTCGCTTTTTGCAAGATAGGCTGAGTGATCGCAAAGTGTTGTTCAAGGTTGACTAAGTGTTTACTTATCGTTTTCTCTGCCATTGAATTACCCTAAATTCTTATTGTTATTGGTAAGTTGATGAGTATACACCTTGATAGTGAAATTATAAAAATACTCATAAACATTCTATTAAAAACAACTTTTATTTTAAAGCGAACAGAATGCTTCTGTTTGAATTAAGCTAAAAGACTCAAACTATAAAACTTTAATAATTGATACTTAATTACTGAATTAATTGTGCATGAAAACATGAAAAAACTTTAGCATTGCTTGCTATAAACTTAATGCAGAGCCATTCGGAGTGAAAAAACAAGTTTTTTCATTTTTAAAAAATGCTATGGTTATATTTATCTTTAAATTATATTTAACCATGCAGATTAAAAACCACCGCTTAACGGACATAAGCCAAATTTCATCGCCTAACTGTAACCCGCGTTTTGATGAAACTGATATTTCTTTAATTGTTATTCACAATATCAGCCTGCCTCCTCAACAATTTGGAGGTGATTATATCACTCAATTATTTTGTAATTGCTTAAATCCTAATGAGCATCCTTATTTTAAAGAGATTTATCAATTAAAAGTGTCGGCACATTTGTTAATTAGGCGCAATGGGGACGTTATTCAATATGTACCGTTTCACCAAAGAGCATGGCACGCGGGTAAGTCTTTGTATCAAGGGCGTGAGCGTTGTAATGATTTTTCGATAGGAATAGAACTAGAAGGGGCTGACAATATTCCTTATACTCAGGCGCAATATTTAAAGCTTGCAGCAGTCATTCAATTATTAATTCAGCATTATCCTCAATTAAATAAAGAGCGCATTACAGGGCATAGTGATGTAGCTCCTGAGCGTAAAACTGACCCTAGTGTCTCTTTTTTATGGTCGAAGCTCTTTCAATTATTGGAAACAGGTGTTGAGACATCAATTTAAAATGGATAGGCGGAGACGCGACTTCTAGTCGCGCACGAAGTTTCATGCATGACTTTTAAAACGAGCTTAATTTAAATAGGTCTAGTTTATAGATTTTGAAGATGTTTTTAGGTTTCGTGCAGCGGTGATTATTTGCTAAAAAGGACTGCCAGTCCTCTCTTGATTTTCATACTTTAGGAAAGGACTGCCAGTCCTCCCCACATATTTTCGCGAGAAACCTTTATGAGCTTTTCAACTCATAAAATAAACAGCACAACGACGATGAGTAAAAACACCCATAAACTCAAAGTTAAATTAATAAGTTGATTAGCCCGATAAATATCATTATTTTCAGGTACGGAGTCACCTCCGAAATAAGGTTTTTCCTTAGTTTTCCCATGATAAACGGCAGCACCGCCTAATTTTACATTCAAGCTTCCTGCACCTGAACACATCACTACCCCCGCATTAGGGCTGTCTAATAATTTAGCTTGAGTACGCCAGCAACGCCATGCAACGCGAATATTCCCCAAGAGCGCGTAACTTAATGCCGTCAATCGTGCAGGAATATAATTTAATAGATCATCTAAACGCGCTGCTGCCCAACCAAAATAAAAATAACGCTGATTTTTATAGCCCCACATGGCATCTAAAGTATTACAAATTCGATAAAAAATCACGCCAATCGAGCCACCAATCATAAACCAAAATAAAGGCGCGAAGACTGCATCTGCGCCATTTTCCAAAACGGACTCAATTGTTGCTCGACGTACCGCTAAAGGCTCTATGTTTGTACAATCTCGACTAACAATCATCGCCACTTTTTTTCTAGCCAATTTTAAATCGTGTTGTTCTAAAGCATCATAGACCGCCATCGCATGAGCTTTTAAGCTGTTAGCAGCAATGCAAAAATATAAAATAACAGGGGCAAGTAAAAGATTAAGCCAGAAAATTTGTTGTAGATAATAAAGCGGTACAATAAAAATTATTAAGATTAGAATTAACGCAAAGATACCGCATAATTTTTGCAAAAAGTTACTGTATTTGGTGTTAAGGCTATGATGTTCTACAAAGCTTGCAAAACGTCCAAAAACTATTAAAGGGTGCCAATTTTTTGGCTCACCAAAATATAAATCGAATAACACCGCGATTAGCACTGTAATAACTAATTCCATCTTAATCCTATAAACTTATTTACAAAGAGTCGCTGTTATTTTAACAAGCTCATTTAAAATTATTTAAATTCATTAATATTTCCCCTAGAAATAAAAGGGTAATGGTTGCCTATTATTTGCCTCGATTCATGAAAGCGGATAAAGAATCTCTATTTTAAAAGTTATGGCATTAGCGATAGTGACTCTAAAAACAGCACTATCATTTTATGAGAATATGATAATACTGCGTTTAAGCGGTTGTATAGTTCAATCCGCTACTGTTACTATGAAGTTTTATTTATAACTAAAATCAAGGAGATGTACGATGGATAATGATTCTTTTAGCGAAGTCACCAGTGAAAACTGGTTTAGTCGTATCGGAAACTCTATAAAGGGAATTCTATTCGGCATTATTTTATTTATAGCCGCTTTTCCATTGTTATGGTGGAATGAAGGTAATTCGGTTAAAACCTATAGAAGTTTAAAAGAAGGACAAGGCGCGGTTATTTCGGTTTCTTCTGCTACGGTTGACCCAGCCAATAATGGCAAATTAATCCACACACAAGGTTTAGCAAATACCGAAGAAGTTTTGCGTGATGATGTGTTTGGGGTTTCTGCAACGGCGATTAAATTAGTGCGTAATGTTTCTATGTATCAGTGGAAAGAAGACGTTAAGACCGAAACCAAAGAAAAGGTAGGCGGCACTAAAGAAACTAAAAAAACTTATAACTACAATAAAGACTGGAGCAGTAGTGAAATTAGCTCTAGTAATTTTAAACGTTCTTCAGGGCATAGCAACCCTGGC
>WTBX01000257.1 GCA_013138855.1 Methylococcaceae bacterium | reverse complement strand
GCCTCACTATTTGACACAAGCACAGAAGAACAACACGACTTATTGCAAACTTTAACATGAGCAAAAACACAATAGTGTGAAAAAATAATCTTGCCAGTCTTTATGCCCCATGCAGAAACAGTTTACTGGTGCTTCATAATCCGACCCTTTTCACGCTGCCAATCACGTTCTTTAGAAGTCGCACGTTTATCATGTAATTGCTTCCCCTTCGCTAACCCTAGTTGAAGTTTGGCTCGTCCTTTTACCCAATACATTTTTAACGGAATTAAGGTGTAACCTTTACGCTCTACCGAACCAATTAAGCGACTCAACTCACGTCTATGCAGTAATAGTTTTTTAGCGCGGACATTATCAGGCACAATATGCGTAGAGGCGGATAATAACGGTGACGTGTGCGCTCCATGCAACCACGCTTCGCCGCGCTTTATTAAAATAAAGCTTTCTTTAAGATTAATTCGACCTTCGCGTAAACTTTTAACTTCCCAGCCTTGCAAAACTAGCCCAGCTTCAAAGCGGTCTTCGATAAAATATTCATGCGTCGCTTGACGATTGACGGCAATAGTACTGTCGTCGGCCTTGTTTTTTTTCTTGGATTTTTTCGCTGCCATAACTTTAAAAAGATTATTAAACTGACTAAAAGGGATAATTTTGTTATTTTACTCGATTAATTAATAAATATTTAGTTTTAAACACGGGGGTTTGAGTGGCTGACATCAAAAAATCACAACATGGCGAATGGTCTTCACGATTTGCATTTATTTTAGCAGCGACAGGTTCGGCTGTAGGTCTAGGGAATATATGGAAATTTCCGTATATCACAGGGGAAAATGGCGGCGGTGCGTTCGTCGTTGTTTATCTATTATGTGTGCTTGCTATCGGCATTCCCATTATGATTGCCGAAACTATGCTAGGACGGCGTGGGCGGCAAAGTCCGATTAATACCATGTCAGACTTGGCCGATGAGGCTGGCGCTCATAAAAACTGGCATTACATCGGTTGGTTAGGGGTGATTGCTGGCTTTTTAATTCTTGCTTATTACAGTGTCATTGCAGGTTGGGCGTTATCTTATGTCTTAAAAGCGTTGACAGGCAGCTTTTCGGGCGGCAACCCCGAAACTATGGGCGCATTATTTAAAGGTTTGATGGACAGCCCTGTTCAGCAAGTCTTTTGGCATAGCGTGTTTATGGCGGCAACAATGTTTATTGTTGCTCGTGGTGTAAGCGGCGGTTTAGAAAAAGCGGTACGCTTTTTAATGCCAACTTTGTTTGTATTGCTAATCCTATTAGTTGGCTATGCCATGACAACAGGCTATTACATGCAAGGTTTGGAATTTTTATTCAAACCTGATTTTAGTGAAATTGATGGTCATGCGATTTTAACCGCGATGGGTCATGCGTTTTTTACGCTAAGTTTAGGCATGGGTGCGATTATGGTTTATGGCTCCTATTTACCTAAGCATATCTCCATTGCTAAAACGTCTATTATTATTTCCTGTGCTGATACCGCAGTGGCATTATTAGCTGGCATGGCGATTTTTCCGATTGTCTTTGCGAATGGATTAGAAGCGGGTTCAGGACCTGGTTTAATCTTTCAAACACTACCGATTGCATTCGGCAATATGACGGGTGGCTGGTTATTCGGCATCTTGTTTTTCATATTACTGTCCTTTGCGGCATTATCTTCCTCAATTTCACTAATTGAACCCGCCGTTGCCTATTTAGTCGAAAATAAAAATATAGCGCGTCAAAAAGCCTGCATTTGGGCAGGATTAATCACATGGGGCTTAGGGGTTACGGTCGCCTTTTCTTTTAATATCTGGTCTGGCTTTACAATATTTGGTAAAGGTATCTTTGATTTATTGGATTATTTAACCGCTAATTTAATGCTACCAATAGGTGGCTTCTGTATCGCAATTTTTGCAGGCTGGGTAATGAAACCAGAAGACAGTAAGCATGAGTTAGAAATGACTAATCCGCAGATTTATGAAGCGTGGAAGTTTTTAGTGTCTTATGTCGCGCCAGCAGCGGTATTTATCGTTTTCTTAAATGTTATTGGTATTTTGGGATAATGAGCGTTATACAAAAAAGTGCCTTAGTAAAATTCTCAGCACAACAAATGTTTGATATTGTTAATAATATCGAAGCGTACCCTGAGTATTTATCATGGTGTAAAAGCAGCCGTATTATTACCCGAGAAGACGATTTGGTTGAAGCGGAATTAGTGCTTGCCAAAGGCGGTTTACAAAAATCGTTTGCAACACGTAACAAACTCGATCATGGTGGCCGTATTTATATAACTTTATTAGATGGACCTTTTTCTCATTTAGAAGGAATCTGGGATTTTATGCCGCTACGTGAAGATGCCAGTAAAATTTCTTTGGATTTAGAGTTTGAAATCACAGGCACTTTAGCGAGTCTTGCCTTTGGCTCAGTTTTTAGTCAAGTGTGTAATAGCATGATTACCTCATTTAGCGAACGTGCCAAGCAAATTTATGTCTGATAACCTAATTGATATTGAAGTCGCCTGTGCAACGCCTGCGCTGCAATTAATTATTCCTCTACAAGTAGTCGCTGAAACTACCGTAGAACAGGCGATAACTCTGTCGGATATATTATCGCGTTTTCCTGAAATTGAGTTGTCACACCGTAAGCTAGGTATTTTTGGGCAGGCTTGTAAGGCTGACACTATTTTAAGGAAGGGGGATAGAGTTGAAATTTATCGCCCCTTAATTTGTGACCCGAAACAGGCGCGAAGGGATAGAGCGGGTAAATAGTAGTAACTACTCCGCTTACACGGAGCCGCGACTTTTAGTCGCACACGAAACCTAAAAGCATCTTCAAAAGCTATAGATTGAACAAATTAACGAATGTTACGCATTTTCCATCAAAACGCTAAAATTCAGCGAATTAATAAATAATTTCATATTCATAATACTTAGCCCACGCTTAGAGACTCGGAAACTAATAATCTACCATGAAGGGCATGAAGAACATGGAGAAAACCTTCATGTTCTTCATGCCCTTCATGGTTATAAAATTTACAATGGGTAGATTATTTATTTCTCGCTCCCTTAAAATCATGGGCTATATTTTTCTCATTCCCAAGCTCCACCTGCCGTCAAGCTCTGCTTGATGATACTAGAAGCAGAGCTTCTAGTTAGGCATTCCCAACGAAGACGTTGGGAACGAGAAAATTTCGTGCGCGACTAAAAGTCGCGGCTCCGCATCCTTCGGGTAGATGCCAATCCTAAGCTTTACCAAGAGTCATTTTTCAGGCTATTGCTAATTCAACACGATTCCTGCCTAATTCTTTTGCTTGATACAGCGCGTAGTCGGAACTGTTCATAAAGTTTGATAATAATTTATCTGAGGTGGGGATGGTGGTTGCCAGACCTTGACTAATCGTCACCACAGAATTGGCTTTTGAATGTTGATGAGGAATTTCTAAGTTTTGCACCGCTTGTCGTAATTCTTCTGCGATATACAAGCCTCCTTCCTCATCAGTATCAGGCAGTATGCACACAAATTCTTCACCGCCATAACGCGCCAATAAATCAGAGGGTCTTGCGATGATTTGCTGCATGGCTTTTGCAACTTTTTTTAATCCCTCATCCCCTGCCCCATGTCCGTAAAAATCATTAAAGGGTTTAAAATAATCTATATCAATCATAATCACTGACAAGGGCTTGGCTTCTCGCTGCATCGTTCGCCATGATTGCAATAAAAATTCATCAAAACGGCGACGGTTAGCAATATTAGTCAATTGGTCAACACTGGCTTGCTGTTTTAATATATCTCGTGCATGTTTTAATTCTAAATGATTACTGACTCGCGCTTTGACAATCGCAGCCTTCACGGGCTTAGTAATGTAGTCTATCGCACCACAACTTAAGCCTTTAGTTTCATCATCATGGTCTGATAAGGAGCTGATAAAGATAATAGGAATATCACTTGTCGAGTGCTTAGCTTTTAATTGTTCACAGGTTTCATAACCACTTTGATCGGGCATCATCACATCTAACAAAATTAAATCAGGCTGCTCTAAGCCTGCTAATTCAATGGCTTTGTAACCGTCTAAGGCGAATAAAATCTCATAATCTGATTCTAAAATATTAATTAATAATTTAACATTTAAGGGATCATCATCCACCACTAATACAACGCTTTGCTCGCTCATACGCTTACCTCTTCAATCGTATGTACATCAATGACTTTTAACTGTGTGTAAGCCTTTTGATAATCAAGTTGGTTGATTGCGATTCCAATTTTTTGCATGACACCTTCGTGTTTAGTCCCTTTTAATAACTGTATTAAATTTTGACAGTCTATTTTTGCCTTATTACTATGTCTAAGTAAGTTATTGGATAATTGCGTCCATATTTCACTGATTTGTAATAGCGATATTTCTTCGTCGCGTATAGCTTGTTGAGTCGTTTCGATGACGTTAGCGTGTTGTTGGTTAATGGTGAAAATTAATTGCTCAATTCGGCTTTCAAACTCAACAAAAATATTTAATAAGGCTTGCTTATCTACACTGTTACGAATATTTTTTTCAAGCATCGTGCCTTTGTCAAAAATATCTTGAAAACCTAGATTACCCACCGTGCCTTTTAAGCGGTGAATAAGGTCTACGGCAGCGTTGTAATCTTTATTTTCTAATAATTGTCTAATTTGTTCGGGGGTATTTTGATATTGACTTCTGAAATCATGAAGTAATTCTTGATATAACTCAGGGGTTAAACTTAAGTGATGGGCATTTTTTTGGATTAGGCTTTCAACATCAGCATGATGAATCGAGTCTAATTTGACTTCCTGTTGAACCGTTTCAACAGCCTTAGCTTGTTGAGCAACTGATAACCATTTATTTAAAATATCGGAAATATTTTGTTGCTGTATCGGTTTTGCTAAGTAATCATCCATGCCAGCATTGAGGCATTTTTCTTTATCGCCTGTTAATACATTAGCGGTCATTGCAATCACAGGTAAGCGTGGAAGGTCATTTTTATCTTCCCAATTCCTGATAGCTTCAGTTGCTTGATAACCGTCCATCACAGGCATATGACAATCCATAAATACTAAGTCGTAATCTTGTTGGTTAATCGCTTCTAAAGCTTCTTTACCATGATTAGAGTAATCAACACTCACACCATGTTTTTGTAAAAAGTTGCCTGCTACTTTCTGATTAATGGTGCTGTCATCGACTAATAACACCTGCGCATTAAAGTGTAGCAATTTGTTTTTTTCTTGACTGTTTGAAGAGTGTTGTAAATGCTGCGGCAATACCAATTTAGCCAGACTTTTAAAGAGTAATGTTTGGCGCACAGGTTTCATTAAGCAAATATCTATCACGCCTGCCTCTGCCGAACAACTTACTGAACTTAACATCAGTAATGGCATTTTTTGATAACGACTATCGTTACGAATGTGCATTGCCAATTGCAAACCGTCCATTGCTGGCATGTGATAATCTAATACGGCACAATCAAAGTGCTGCTCTTCGCTGTCATTTAATGCGTTTAAAGCAGCTTTTCCACTATCATAACTTTCATATTGCATATTCCAGTTACTGCAATAATGTTCCAAAATTAAACGATTGGTTTCATTATCATCAACAATGAGTAATTTTTTACCACTCATATCCGCAAGACCACGTTCTTCAAAAACAGGCTTACCTAAGCTGACAGGGAGTTCAAACCAAAAAGTAGTACCTTTACCTTCCTGACTATCGACATGAATACTACCCTCCATCAGTTCTACGAGCTGTTTACTAATAGATAACCCTAATCCTGTACCTCCAAACTCACGCGTGGTTGACACATCTGCTTGACTAAAAGCATCAAATAATTTTTGTTGTTGCTGAGGATTAATGCCTATGCCCGTGTCTTTTATTGCTAGTTTAATGAGTGCTTGATTATTGTTGACTGGGGCTTGTATGGAGACGTGTAAGGAAACCTCGCCTTGTAGAGTAAATTTAACCGCATTTCCCATTAAGTTTAATAAGATTTGCCGTAATCTTGTAGGGTCGCTAACAATCACAGCGGGAACGTCTGAATGCACGAAGCAGGTTAATTCTATGCCTTTGTCATGAGCCTTTTCAGATAATAAGGCGGAAACATCTTCACATAAAGGGACTAACTCCATGTCGATTTTTTCAATATCTAGCTTACCTGCTTCAATTTTGGAAAAGTCTAAAATATCGTTAATCACATCTAAAAGCGCGAACGCTGAATTTCGTGCGGTTCTGGCAAATTCTTGTTGCTCATCTTCTAAGGGCGTATCACTGAGCAATTCCAACATCCCTAATACGCCATTCATAGGAGTGCGTATTTCATGACTCATATTGGCTAAAAAACTACTTTTTGCTGCGGAAGCCTTAATCGCTTCACCTCTTGCAAGTGCAAGTTCTTGATTGTTTTCTTGTAAGACTTTATCGCGTGATTCAATTTCTCCCATCATTTGATTAAAACCATCAATTAATGTACCAATTTCATCATTGGATTTTTTAATTGCGCGCGGGCTGTAATCGCGTAAATGGGTTACTTTTTTGGTTAATTTAGTCAGGCTGATAATCGGTGCGGTAATCAGTTTTTGCAAGCTCATAGAAAAAATAACTGCGAGCAATAAGACAGAGATACTAATCACGCATAAGATGATGATGAGCTGTTGAGTGAGTTTAGAAATACGACTTAAATCTGATTCAATATAAATTCCGCCAATTTTTTCACCATCAATAATAATATCTTGCACAATACAGATTATTTTTTCGGTGACTTTTGTTTTTTCAGAAGGAAAATGATGCGGGGGGACGGCTTGTGAGCCTTTGCGAACATAATGACTCAGCAACTCACCATCCGCTTTATAAAGTGCTGCGGTGACAATTGAAGGTTGAGTGTGTAAATTTTCCAGCATTTGTGCCGCGCCTTTTTGTTCTTCAAACATAATGGCGGCGGAACTGTTCATGGCAGTCAACTCGGCTAATATCACCACATCTTTTTTTAAGCTTTCTAATAATAAGGCTCGGCCACTATAAATAACCGCGATACTGGCTAGTAATAAAGCCATAGCGGTGATGGCGGTAATTAAAAGCAAGAGTTTTTTATTAATTGAAAGACTTTTTTTGAGGTTTGTAGACATATTTACAGTGGCGTAAAAATCCAGAAGGATGCTATTAATAATGCCCATGAAAGAAACGAAAAATTTCTACCTGTACTATTAGGTACTCCACGTTTTTAAATAGTTTTTATTTTCGTGCTTTTCATGGACTATCGTTTAAAACTTTATAAAAGAATGAATTTAGCTTTCAATAACTTTCTTTGCTAAAGATAATAATTGAAAGCCTATGTTTAAGCTCTGCGCTTTAGCAGCGAGTAAATTAATCGAAAATGTTAAGCGGTTATTTGTATTTCCTAGCTCAACAATACCACCTTGAGCCGCAAACCCCGCTTGTTCGCTAATTGTTAATACCGATTTATTGGTAAGACTTTGTAAAATTTTCTTAGAATCCGTTTCAGCCAAATTTAAATATAAAACATGACACGCATCTGCATTTTCATGACCATCAACTAAGACTATATTAATCGCTTTACCTTGAATTTTACGCTGTTTAAAGGGTTCAAATGCCGCATCATGTTGTAACAAGCACACGTTAAAGCTTGCTTGAGATTTAGATGCCTCAGTTTCCCACTCTACAAACTTAATAAATTTATAAATCGCCCCTGCAATTACTTTTTGTTTTTGTGAGGCTTGATAATTTGCATGACTAATCATTGTTCCAGAAGCTAATAAGAGTATGAATAAGAACACTGTATAAACAGGTGTTACAAACTTTCTGTTTAAAATGTCCATTGCCACCCCGCTGATATTATCCAATCAGCTTCTAACTGAGGACCATCTAAAGATTGATAAACAGGTAAGCCAATTTCAAAACCAAGATGCTGACCTTTTAGCGCACCCTCTGGTGCGTATAATTCCATTGATAACAACATATTTAAACGCTTACCCCCTCTAATATCAGGATTAACCGAGGGCGACATACGCGGATTAAATTCAGGATCCGCACCATGAATGTCCTCCCATAATTCACCATTGGCGCGTATCGAGGTACTAATCCAATTATCCCAAATTCGCGTTACCCAGATAGACCCCTCTAATTTATCGCCAAGACGATAATGATTGTCATTTTTTCCTGTTCTAATCGTCGCTAAGGCTTGCGCACCCCAGCCCCAGTCATTTGTTAATCCGCCATAGCTTAATCCTGCTAGAAGATCGACGGTGCCAGAACCGAGTTGCATCGCATAAGCCACTTTTTGGTCATCGCTTGCTGGGGTTTTATCACGCTCATTAATAGAGCCTGTAGGAAGACTTAAACCGCCTTTTACATTAAAAACATGCTCATTCCAGCGCGTTCTAAAGGCAACGGCATTTGCCATCAAGGTTAAATCACCAATGCCTTCTGATTTAGTGGTAAAGCGTCCGCCCATCCGTGTTACATGTTCCATCGAAAAGCGTTTATAAGGTAGCATTGCCATTAAGGTGACATCATCGCTTGGCGCGTACATCAAAGAAGCCATGTGCATTTCCATTGTCATGGAAGTAGGTGCAACCCTATAATCTTTTAAAACATCCGCGTTACTAACTTGCTTGTCATCCGATAAATTTCCCTGCATTCCCATATGCATAAAACGATAACCCACCATCCACTGATTTTTTTTATGGATATGGCTTTCTAAAATATTAACTGCGTTCACATCTAAAGGAATCCGCATAATTTCCTCTAAACTTGCATCCAGAAAATTTCCCTCTTCCTCATTAGCTGAGACAGAGATTGCCAGTGATAAAAAAATACAGCTCAAGTAGACGGTTTTACGAGTAAGCGATTTAGGCATTCATAACTCCTTCTTCAATACTATTTTGACTCTCTTCTGCATTGATTAACTTTTTTTCAAAAGCAAGACTATCTATAGGTTTACTATGAAGAAACCCCTGACTGTAATTACAATTTAACGCTTTTAAAATATCAACCTGCG
Source organism: Methylococcaceae bacterium (assembly GCA_013138855.1). GTDB lineage: Bacteria > Pseudomonadota > Gammaproteobacteria > Methylococcales > Methylomonadaceae > WTBX01. The sequence goes on along the minus strand of WTBX01000257.1, from coordinate 3,155 downwards.
CTTCAGTTTCTACCCCTTCTGCCAAAGTTTTAATATTGATTGCCTGAGCCATATTTACAATCGCTTTCACAATCGCCATATCGCTTTGGTTTTGCGATAAATCATTCACAAATGAACGGTCTATTTTTAATAAATCAATCGGAAACTCTTTCAAACGACTCAAGGAGGAATAACCCGTACCAAAATCATCAATCGCAATATTAATGCCCATTGCTTTAATGGCAAATAACTTCTTTATCACCGAATTATTTGATTCTTGTAAAGAGCTTTCTGTCAGTTCAATTTCCAAATGCTGAACAGGAACGCCTGTTTTTTTCAGACACATTTGCATTTTTTCGACAAAATCATGACGTTTAAACTGCATCGGCGAAATATTAATCGCAATCCGTTTAAAATTATCAGGAATCAGGTTGTTATCATGCCAATAATTTAATAATCGACACACTTCGCAAAAAACCCAATCACCAATTTCGACAATCAAGCCTAATTCTTCCGCAACAGGAATATATTCAGCGGGTGAAATATTTGATAACTCCCCCTTGCGTACTCTTAATAAGGCTTCCGCACCTGTCATTAGCTGCGTTTCTAAATCTAACTGGGGCTGTAAATAAACCATAAAGTCATTATTTTTAAGGGCTTGACGCAACCCCGATTCTAAATAAATTTTTCTTAAGGCTTGTTGATTAAACTTGTCGGTATAAAATTGATAACTATTACTCCCCAATTCTTTCGCCTGATACATGGCGGTATCGGCATACCTCATCAAATCAGCCGCAATTTCACTATCGTTTGGATAATAACTAATACCGATACTGACTGTCGTAATAATCTCATGAGCATCAAGCTGTACGGGTTCACTTAAACAATCGAGCAACTCTCTCGCACACGGTATTACTTCATTGCTATCTTCATTTAAATCATGAAGAATAATCGCAAACTCATCGCCGCCTATTCGTGCAATCGTTGAGTTTTTTGACATGGCATGAGTAACTCGTGTAGTCAGTATTTGTAATAATTTATCACCCGCTTCATGCCCTAAGGAATCATTAACTTTCTTAAAGTTATCAACATCCAAACATAACAACGCAAACCGCGTATTTTGCTCTTTTGCTTGAGTAATTGACTGCTGAATTTGCTGATTAAATAGCGTTCTATTGGGTAATGACGTTAAGCCATCATAAAAAGCGAGTTGATGAATATCTTTTTCGGCTTTTTTAGTGTTCGTTAAATCGGTAAAAATGGCTAAATATTGTGCGACTTCATTATCGCCATCTTTAATGTCAGAAATAGTTAACCACTCAGGGTAAAGTGTTCCGTTTTTACGTTTATTCCAAATTTCACCTTGCCAAAACCCCTCTTCCTCAACGGTTTGCCATAATTCTTTATAAAAGTCATCATCATGATAATTTGATTTAAAAATACTAGGATTCTTTCCCAACAACTCATCACGAGAATAGCCTGTGATTTGTTCACACGACTGGTTACAACGAATAATACGGTTATCGGCATCGGTGATGAAAATAGCCTGCTGACTATAATCAACCACTCTATGACACAAGCGCGATTCATCGGCAATTTGTTTACGCTCAATCAAACTGCTAATGGTTCTTCCTAACAACTTTATAAACTCAATATCCTTATCATTGCTTTGATAATCAGCTTCGGTATAAAGCGTCAATACGCCAATTAATTTATCGTGCATCAATAATGGCACAATATAATGCGCCTTATTAGCAGAATCTTCCTTAGCCGTTATAAACTGAAATTGACTGGCATCGAAGCTATCACCAAATACACTATTATTCCGTAATATCAGCGTATTATTTTCCACTAACGTATCAAATAAACCACGCTGCGCGATCAATTTTAAAACTGAATTTTCCTGTAAAAAAATCGCGCCTTTGGGCAAATATCCTCGCCCAGAGGTTGAAAAAATAATCGCTAAACATCGCTCCAACATATGCGCCATTGAATAATGATGCACAGGGTATGCAAGTAACGACATAATAATTTTGTCATGTAATTGCTGTTTGTTATATTTTTGTGAATATATTCGCTGCCACCACAGTAATAAAACAATCAATATACTCAAAAAAAGACTTGTTATTGTTTCTTGCTGCATTAGTTCGCCATGATAACTATGAAATGAATTTAAGGAATATAAGAAGCGATAAACTTCTATTTATAAAGGTAGGAAATGTAGAAAACTTGCTGTAAGCGTTAAGAACAGTTTAATTATAAGGGTATAAAATGAAAACGTGGCAGATTGTCGCGTGACAATTTGCCGCATAAAATGGCACGCATCTTGATTGTTATTAATGGTTTGCCTAATAGAAACGCAGCCTAGAAGCGCATTATCACATTAGAATAGTCTAATTTATAAGGCATTTGCCACATCTAAACAGGTTAAATAACATAGAAAATACTTTTATTCTGCATTTTTAATAGCTAACATCAAGAGTTAGTTTTATAAAAAACAATTATTTTTTAATTATAATGACAAGGGTTGCCTTAAAAAAATTAAGCCTCATCAGGGTTTCCCCTGAAAATATGAGGGAAAGACTGGTAACCCTTCCATCGAATCAGCGAAATCAAGAGGGCTGCCAGTCCTTTGGCAAAATAACCTCAATTTCACGGAAGATACGGAAAAGCCAAAATTAAGGTAACAACTTAAAATGGAACTTGGTAAATATCAGACACCTGACCCCAACATTTAATCTTAAACCGATAAACCTATTTTTCAATATCCCTCTATTTGCAGTAGAATAATTGTAAGTGTTCAGTCCCCTCTTAAAAAAAGAGGGGCTAGGGGAGATTTTATTAAATAAATCCCCCTCAATCCCCCTTTCCCAAAGGGGGAGGTGAATACTTACACTTAAACTGGGACAGACCTTCGAGGTTTTAAAAACCTCGAAGGTCTAAATTTTCAATATTTACGCGCAATAAACCAGACCTATCAAGTTTGATGTTCCGCTTTAAGTTACTAACTCAGAAAAGTGAGATTCAGAGTCAAGAAATTTAAAAACATTAACAATAACGCTTAAGTTATAGTGACAATTAGCATGGCTCGCCAATAAACAAACCTCCGAGGTTTTAAAAACCTCGGAGGTCTCGCGCTTTCATTTTGTCCCGTTTTAAATTGGTAGCCAGACAGG
>WTBX01000282.1 GCA_013138855.1 Methylococcaceae bacterium | reverse complement strand
AAAAATGACATCGTAAGTTGATAGCCAAAGTGCTTCTAATGCCTGAAAAGCGGCTGAATGTAAGATGGAGTTCATTAATTCTTCAATAACTGAATCAATAAAAACCATTAGCTGTTGATGTTCTGGTTTGGTGTCAGCAACAATATGTGGCGCAAGCAATGTACTAATATATTTGTCTAAAGCATTAATAGAATCAGTTGTTGTCGTATTTTCTGCTTGTGCTTCGCGCCCTAATAAACGCTCAAACATATCACCGTTATTTTCGGTATTAGCAGGCTTAGATTCTGCTGCGCTGATACTTTCAACAGGCGTAAGTTGATAGGTTTTCCAAATTTCGTCGGCTGCTTGCGCTACCGTTTTCGGGTTATTTAATTCACGTTTAAGGCGACGTAGATTACTAAATAACGCGGTTTCAAATAAACTATCAGGATGAAAATCATCTAATTCATTAAATGTAAGTTTATGACCTGATTGTAATAATAGCGACGGTGATATTTTTGCCATGACTTCATCAAAATTATCAATATCTATCGCTGTTATTTTTTTATTTTCTTGCTCAGTTTTTCCAGAAAAAGCACCGCAAAAATAAACGTGCATTGGGGTATCATCATTAAGTCGTTGCGCTTGGGTTTGAAAACCGAGTTCAAAATTCATTCGAGCATTCATGTACTTACTCCTAAATTAGGTTGTTGAAAGCATCAACCTTAAGTTATAACCTTTTTTGCATAGCTTTTGTATTTTTCGTGGACATTTATGCAATCGTGCGTAATATCAATGTTTATTAGAAAACCAAATGAATCATTCAAAAAATGTTAAAAAATACTATTAATTTTATTAAAGAAGATCTCTGGCTAGCTTCTGATCATAATTTAAATAAATATCAAAGCATAGCTATTAAATGTTTACGAATTTTATTGCTGGCAATACAAGGCTTTAAACATGATCTTTGTATTTTACGCGCTTCGGCATTAACACTGTATACCGTTCTATCTGTTGTGCCTGTGATAGCGATGCTATTTGGAATTGCTAAAGGGTTTGGTTTCGAGAAAAAGCTAAAGCAGCAGTTATTAGCACAAATTCCTGAACAAGATTCGATGATACTTCAATTAATTGGCTTTGCAGAAAAGATGCTGGCTAATACCGAAGGTGGGGTGGTTGCAGGGATTGGGATAGTGGTTTTATTTTGGACAGTGATTAGAGTGATTAGCAATATTGAAGAATCATTCAATCATATTTGGAAAATAAAACAAGGCAGACCGCTAGCGAGAAAGTTAAGTGATTACTTATCATTGATGTTACTCGCGCCTATTTTATTGATTGCCTCAAGTAGTATGACGGTGTTTGTAACGACGCAAATTACTTGGCTGGTGAATCAAATTAATCTCCCGCCTTCGGGAACATTACTGGTGCTTAATGTGTTAAATTATTCACCGTTAGTGATTATGTCGGGGCTGTTTAGTTTTGTATTTATTTTTATGCCTAATCAAAAAATAAACTTTAGTGCGGGAATTATTGCAGGGATTATTACGGGAACGATTTACCAAATGGCTCAATGGGCTTATTTAGAATTGCAATGGACGGTGTCTAGTTATAACGCGATTTATGGCAGCTTTACGGCATTACCGTTATTTTTTATCTGGCTGCAATTAGGCTGGTTGATTGTGTTGCTAGGTTGTGAGATTTCTTTTTTTATACAGCATTATGAAATTTATAAACATAATGAAAAATTTTCAGCGATTAGTTTTAGTTTAAAAAAAATCATTGCTTTGCAAATTATGCATTTGATTATTAAACGATTTACTAATGGAAAAACGGCACTTAATAGCTCGGAAATAGCCATGAAACTAGCGTTACCTATTGCGGTAGTGCAAGCAAGTTTAAATAGATTGCTTAATTGCAAGATGCTGGTGGAATTAAAAACACCTGAAAATAGCGAAGACTTATTTCAGCCAGCTAAAGATGTTAATAGCTTGAGTATTTATGCAGTTGTTGAGGCATTGGAAAAGCAGGGGCAAAATAAATTGCCGAATATGAAAAGTTTTGTGCAATTTTCAGAAATAAGTCGATTATTTGATGAGAAAGTAAAATCAATGCCTGAAAATTGTTTGTTAAAAGAGTTGTGATTTAAAGCGAAATTGTTAAATTTGCAACTAACTTGAGACGAGACAGGTAAATTTTATAAACCATGAAGCGCATGAAGAACATGAAGGTCTCAAGCTTTTATACTTCATGTTCTTCACGCGCTTCATGGTCAAAATATAGACCACTTAAAATTAAGCAACCTATTGATTTAAGTGAGTAGCTGTTAAGTTCAAACCTCAGAAGTTTGCGATATAGCTTTTATTCAGCGGCACTATTAGCAGTAGTCAGCATAGTTTCTAGCTCACCTTTATTATATAAGTCGATAATAATATCGCAGCCACCGACTAATTCACCACTAATATAAAGCTGTGGGTAAGTCGGCCAGTTTGAATAGCTTTTTAATTCTTCTCTAAGCTCTTGGTCTTCAAAAATATTTACATACATGAATTTAGCTTTACAAGCTTGTAACACTTGTACTGTTTGGCCTGAAAAACCGCACTGTGGAAAATCAGGTGAACCTTTCATGTATAAAACAACAGGATTTGATAATTGATCTTTAATTCTTTCGATAACGTCCATAAGAAGCACTCTTAAAATAATAGCTAATAACCTAGTGATGTTATCAAGAATAAAGCTAAAAAAAAAGCCTTATTTAAAAACAAAGACTTGCTAGAATCTATAGAGAAAATTATAATTGAGGGTTTTTCGACAGGTAGCTTAATCGCTGCCTTTTTTGTTTCTAGCTATTAGGATGAACTGATGAACAGTCATATTATGCCAACTTATGGGCGTTTAGCCGTAAGTTTTAGTCGTGGTGAAGGCGTTTGGCTTTGGGATGAAGAGGGTAAGCGTTATTTAGATGCTTTATCTGGGATTGCGGTGTGTAATTTAGGACATGCTCATCCTCAAGTGCATAAAGCAATTTGTAAACAAAGCGAAACCTTAATCCATACTTCTAACCTTTATGGCATTCCTTTGCAGGAAAAATTAGCTGAAAAGCTTTGCGAAAAAAGCGGCATGGAAAATGTTTTTTTTAGCAATTCAGGCGCAGAAGCTAATGAAGCCGCGATTAAAATTGCGAGAGTTTATGGTCATCAGCAAGGCATAGATAAGCCTGTGGTTATCGTCATGGAAAAAAGTTTTCATGGCCGTACGATGGCGACTTTAAGTGCAACAGGCAACCCTAAGGTACAACAAGGTTTTACGCCTTTAGTTGAAGGGTTTGTGCATGTGCCTTTTAATGATATAACTGCGATAGAAGCCGTTATTTCAGAAAATAAAAATTGTGTTGCCGTATTAGTAGAACCGATTCAAGGTGAAGGTGGGGTACATATTCCAGCGGATGATTATTTGAATCAAATTCGCAGCTTATGTGATAAGCATCAGTTATTAATGATGATTGATGAAATTCAAACAGGCATAGGTCGTACGGGTGAATTTTTAGCGTATCAACATAATAAAATCCTGCCTGATGTTTGTACGATTGCTAAAGCCTTAGGTAATGGTGTGCCGATAGGTGCATGTTTAGCAAAAGGAACAGCGGCGGGGATACTCACCGCAGGAATGCATGGTTCAACTTTCGGTGGCAATCCTTTAGCGTGTAGCGCAGCATTAGCGGTTTTAGAAACCTTAGATAATGATGATTTAATTGCTACAGTCCATAATAAAGGTGAAAAAATCACCACTTCTTTAACTGAAAAATTAAAACATATCACTGAAGTTTCTAATATTCGTCACAAGGGCTTAATGATAGGCATAGACCTTGCATCGCCTTGTATGGAATTAGTTGCAAAGGCTCAACAACACGGTTTGTTGATTAGTGTAACTAATGAAAAAACGATACGTTTGTTGCCTCCATTAATCATTGATGACTCACAAATTGAGTTATTGGTGACAACATTATCGACTTTAATTCAAGAACATCTTCAATAATTAATGGTAAGCAATGATGCAACCAAGACATTTTATTAGCCTGCATGACATCAGTAGCGATGAATTCAGAGACTTAATTACCCGCGCGATTGCATTAAAAAATAATCGCAACCCCGATTTCCAACCCCTAAAAGGTAAAGTACTCGCGATGATTTTTGAAAAATCATCCACTCGTACCCGTGTTTCATTTGAAGCAGGCATGGCACAACTTGGCGGTAGCGCATTATTTTTATCACCGCGAGACACTCAATTGGGGCGTGGTGAGCCATTGTCTGACAGTGCTAAAGTCATTTCCAGCATGGTTGATTGTATTATGCTGCGTACTCATGACCATGCCACCGTAACAACCTTTGCAGAACATTCCAGCGTTCCTGTTATTAATGCGTTAACTGATTTATTGCATCCTTGTCAGTTATTGGCTGATATGCAAACGTATTTTGAGTTACGAGGCGATATTGCAGGAAAAACGGTCACATGGGTAGGCGATGGCAATAATATGTGCCATTCTTATATTAATGCGGCGATAAGTTTGGATTTTAAACTTAACATTGCAGCCCCTAATAACTATCTTCCTGAGGCTTCAGTTTTAGAACCTGCGGCCGAACGTGTACAGTTATTCGATAACCCAGAGGATGCGGCAAAAAACTCTGATTTAATTGTCACTGATGTCTGGGCTAGCATGGGACAAGAAGAAGAACAACAAAAGCGTGAATTGGCATTTAAAGGTTTTCAGGTAACAGCAAAAGTCATGGCTCAGGCTAACGATGATGCTCTATTTATGCACTGTTTACCCGCCCATAGAGATGAAGAAGTTGCCGCAGAAGTGATGGATGGCTCACAAAGTGTCGTTTTTGTAGAGGCCGAAAACCGACTTCATGCGCAAAAAGCGTTATTAGAATTTCTCATTCGCGACTAAATTCGCTAAAATCAATCATTCCTTCATAACAGAGACACTCGTGAAAAAAATAACGTTTATATTCCTGTTACTTGCTATCAGCAGCTTGGCCAATGCCAAGACTATCTATATTACTGATAATGTAGAAGTTAATCTTAGAGCTGGTGAAACTAATAAAAGTAAGGTATTGGCAACGCTGCCTAGCGGCACAGCATTAACTTATATATCCAAGCGTAATAAATCCAACTATATTAAAGTGCGTATGCCCAATGGTCGTTATGCGTTTATTTTAAAGCGTCATACAATGGATAAGCCAACCAATAAAGTCGCATTGGCAAACGCTACCGCAGAACTTGAAAAAATCACCAAGGAAAACGCACTCCTTAGTGCAGAACTTGCAGCACTTAAAGGTGATAATACCGCTGCGCAAACTTCTAATGAGTCTTTAGCAACAGAGCGTGAACAGTTGGCTAAAGAGCTAGAAGATTTACGCCATACTGCTACTCATGCTATTGAAATAAAAGAACAGCGTGACACTTTGCAAGAACAAGTTGTGCAAGCAAATAAAGAGTTAGAACAAGTTAAACTAGAAAATCAGACACTAGAAGCTAATACCAAGTTAGATTGGTTTTTATATGGCGGCACGGCTATCATTTTTAGTGTTTTACTCGGATTCATTCTCCCTAAATTAAGTTGGCGCAAAAAATCTCATAATTGGGACTCTGGCTTTTAAATCATGAAGCTCATGAAGTTTTAATAATTTATCTTCATAAGCTTCATGTACTTCACGGTAAAAATATTTTTTGGGTTTCAGATATTATTTAATTTCAATTCCTTGGCTCAATAAATTATCAAGTCATTAACATTCTATTGGCTTTATATACCTATTCAATCTCAAACCATTCAAATTTTAGGAAAGGCTATCAATGGCTAATTCAGATGACAAACAAACACGTAAATTCTCATCGCAAGTTGTAGATGGCATGGAACGCGCACCAAGCCGCGCAATGCTTCACGCGGTCGGTTTTAATAACGAAGACTTCAAAAAACCACAAATTGGTATCGCTTCGACTTGGAGCATGGTCACGCCCTGTAATATGCACATTAACAAATTAGCTGATAATGCAGCTAAAGGCGTGAATGATGCGGCGGGAAAAGCGGTTATCTTTAACACTATCACTATTTCTGACGGTATTTCTATGGGAACAGAGGGAATGAAATATTCCTTAGTTTCACGTGAAGTCATTGCCGATTCAATAGAAACAGTTGTAGGCTGCCAAGGCTTTGACGGTGTTGTTGCTATCGGTGGCTGTGATAAAAACATGCCAGGTTGCATGATTGCGTTATCACGTTTAAATCGTCCAGCGATTTTTGTTTATGGTGGTACGATTTTACCAGACTGTCATAAAGATAAAAAATTAGACGTAGTGTCAGTTTTTGAAGCCGTTGGAGCAAGAGCTAATAATAAAATTGATGATGCTGAATTAGCCGCGATTGAAGAAAAAGCCATTCCAGG
>WTBX01000287.1 GCA_013138855.1 Methylococcaceae bacterium | reverse complement strand
GGAATTTTTAAATCAATGGATTTAAAATGCACTTCATCACCTAAAAAGTAATGTTCTGATTGCCAATGATTTTCACGGTGACAAATTTCAACCTCAATAAAATCTTGCTCAATCAATACATATTCTTGCAGACTTGCTAATGATTGATAGGCACGTTTTTTTAAAGATTGATCTTTTTTGCGAGTTGATTTTGATAAGACTTCAACAATAAGCAATGGTGAATCAGTGTGATCTTCATTATCATTTTTGTCACAAACCACCATGACATCAGGATAAAAAAAATCCTGCCAAACCTTTACTTTCATGTCCGATGCAAATGGCTCGCAAGTCGTATCTTTTAGATGATTACCAAATTCGCGCGTAAGTACAGCACTAATCCTATTATGGTTGGCACTCGCACCTGCCATTGCGTAAGCATAACCTTCTATCAGTTCATGCTTAATGTCACTAATTAATTCACCTTCAAGATATTCCTGCTCGGTAAGTCTATCGTCTTGCTGGTATTTTAAATTCATTGTTCATTCCTATTAAAATCACGATAATAATGATTCAATCTCGCCACGGCTATTTTTAAAGACCTGATTAATAATTTCACCTTGAGCATTCACTAATTCAACTTGCATCGGCATTTTTCCTAATGCATGAGTCGCACACGATAAACACGGATCATAAGCGCGAATCGCTACTTCTAAATGATTTAATAGTGGTTCGGTAATTTCCGCCTGACCGTCTAAATACGTCGCCGCAACTTGGCGCACCGATTCATTCATTGCATGATTATTACTGGTGGTTGAAACAATTAGATTGGCTTTCGTAACTATATCGTTTTCATCCACTTGATAATGATGAAATAAAGTGCCGCGAGGAGCTTCAATCACACCAATTCCTTCAAGACGTTTTTCGCCAGTGACGACTAAATCATCACCCATAATATCTGCATCATGCAGTAAATCTTTAATCGCTTCTGCACAATGCAAAACCTCAATCAAACGTGTCCAGTGATAGCCTAATGTGCTGTGTTCGACTGGATTATCACTTAAACGCATAAATTGCTGCCTTGCGGCTTCCGCTTTAGGCGTGCTGATATAATCACAAACATTCATCCGCGCTAAAGGCCCCACACGATACCAGCCCTTTTCTTTGCCTTGATTCACAAAATAAGGGAATTTCATATACGTCCACGGACGTACTTCTTCGTGAATATAATCGTTATAACGACAATAATCGACTTGATCGAAAAGTATTTCTCCTTCTGTATTCTTGGCGCGTAAACCACCATGATAAAGCTCTAATGCGCCATCTTTAGCGACTAAGCCCATATATTGCGATTTTATGGTGGCAAATTCATCATGATAAGGGCGATTTGAACAATGGACTTTTTCGATTAAGGCGACCGATTGCTCTGCCCATTCAATCATTTGTTCAACATCTTTTAACAAATAATCTCGTTCATCTTTCGATAAAGATTTATTCACTCCGCCCGCAATTGCACTAGAACCATGTATGCGTTTACCCGATACCATACGGATGACTTCTTGACCAAATTTACGCAGCTTAACGCCTTGCAAACCAATATCGGTATGTTCTTGTAAAACCGCAATAATATTGCGCTTACTAATATCACTATCAAAACCAAATAATAAATCAGGGCTAGCTAAGTGGAAAAAATGCAAAGCATGAGATTGTAAAACTTGTCCAAAATGCAATAGGCGGCGAATTTTATCCGCTGTTGGCGGTAAATTTTCAGGGTCAACACCGACCAATTGATCTATCGCTTTTGCAGCCGCTAAATGATGACTCACAGGACAAATTCCGCAAAGTCGCTGTACTAAAACAGGCAACTCCCAATAAGGACGACCTTGAATAAATCGCTCAAAACCGCGAAATTCTACAATATGCAAACGCGCTTGCTGTACATGGTTATCTTCATCTAATAACAATGTAACTTTGCCATGCCCTTCAACGCGCGTTACAGGATCAATCACCACACGTTTTAAATTTTCGGTATTTTTAGCGGTTTCTAAATGTTCATACATAGTAATAATCCAAGCTATTAACTAAAAAGCGGCGGTGATGATTTAATCGTAATGAATAAGGTCATAATCAAACGTAGGTTCTCGACCTTCCAATAAATCGGTTAAAAACTTCCAAAATACATCCGCAGACGGTGGACAACCAGGTAGTGAATAATCTATTTTAACCACCTCATGAATCGGGTGAACTTGATTTAATAATAAAGGTAATTCGGGGTCATTAGGAATTTGTGGGTTTTCTACCCCAATGCCATCTAAATAAGCCTCGTTTAAACACTCTTCCAAGGGAATCGCATTACGCATCGCAGGCAAACCACCATTAATAGCACACGCGCCAACCGCTACTACAATCTTGCAGTTTTTCCGAAATTCACGCAATACATGAACATTTTCAGCATTACAAACCCCTCCTTCAATTAAACCAATATCACACGGTGAGCAATGCTTAATATCGGTAATCGGTGAGCGGTTAAATTCGACTGAATCAGCTAAGGTCACTAAACGCTCGTCTAAATCTAAAAATGACATGTGACAACCAAAACAACCTGCTAGGGATGTGGTTGCCACTTTAATTTTTTCACTCATCACTCAATCCTTTATCACTTGTTGGGTGTTTGTAAATGTAAAAGCTCTTCAGTTGTTAGCCCTGTAATCTTGGCAATGGTTTGCTTATCTAAACCTTCGTTTAACATTGCAATTGCCATTTCTAGCTTTCCCTTCTTGAGTCCTTTATCAAATTCGTTTTTTTTCAATTCTTCCCAATTATATTCATCTATCATCCGTGCTTTTTCTTGAGGGGAAACTAAATTTTTTGCGATTAAATCAAATACTTTTTGAATTTCAGGATGCTTAAAATTAGACTCTTCAACTTGTTCACTTAAACTATCTTCAACGGCTTGCATCCACTCTTTATAGAGTTCAGGTGTATTTTCATTTAAATAATGCGGAGCTAAATAAATAACTTTATGCGGAATTTCACCCACACCTTTTCCTGCAAGCGTTTTCGGGTCAAAGTCGATAGTTAAAACATCTTGTTGATATTTATCACTAGAGGTAAAAATAACAATCGTATAAACAGCGCAGGGAGGCGTATAGTTTTTCGCGCTCATCACCTGTTCTAATAAAGCAACACAGTGATAATGCAAGAAACGGCCGTAATGGTCTGGATAATTTTGATGTTTAATTTCAACAATTATCCGCTGTTCTTTATCCTCTGCGTATAAATCAAAATGTACATCAACCGAGCCTATATTTTTACTAAAATATTTTTCAGTTTCCACTTTGTCGATATTTAACTCTATACCGAGAGTATCTTTTACAAAGGCTTTAAATATATCAACCTGACCAAAGGCTTTTTTAAATATTACGCCATAACGTAAAGAGGCAACTTCTTTCATAGACTATAGCCCCACCTCACTTTGTAAGTGCAATACCTCAGCCTCAGATAATTGACTGATTTCACAAATCATTTTTATATCCAAGCCTTTTTGTAACATGGTTTTTGCCATAGCGTGTTTTTCTTCTAATTTCCCTTCTAATTTCCCTTCTAGCTTGCCTTCCTTAATCCCTTTATCAAACTCAGTTTTTTTTAACTCTTCCCAATTATACTCGTCTATCATTCGGGCTTTTTCTTGCGGTGAAACTAAGTTTTTGGCAATTAAATCAAATATTTTTTGGACTTTGGGATGCTTAAAGTTAGATTCTTCAACTTGCTCGCTCA
>WTBX01000350.1 GCA_013138855.1 Methylococcaceae bacterium | reverse complement strand
GAGTGGCATTACCTCTAGCCGTGATGAAAGCGGTGAAGTTAAATCGGAATGGTTAACCTTATCATCCATTAAAAACACACAGGGTGGACTGACAAATTATGTTGCGGTATTTTCCAATGTCAGTCATTTGCTGAAAAAACAAGATAAATTAGAACGTATTGCTCATTATGATGCGTTAACAGGGTTACCTAATCGTTTATTGTTTTCTGACCGCATGGGATTAGCGATGGCTCATGCGGAGCGTACAGGTAATGTTTTAGCAATATGTTATTTGGATTTGGATGGTTTTAAACCTATCAACGACACCCTTGGTCATGCTGCTGGGGATTATTTATTAAAAGAACTTGCTCAACGTTTTTTAAATGTCGTCCGAAGTGAAGATACGGTTGCACGCTTAGGGGGTGACGAGTTTGTGCTGTTATTTGGTGATTTAAAATACGCTGATGATTACAAGGTCTTGCTTGAACGCTTATTAGAAGATATAGCTGCGCCCGTTTTAATTCAAGAAAATATCGCGCATGTTTCTGCGAGTATTGGAGTAACGCTGTTTCCTATAGATAAAGGTGATGCGGATACTTTATTACAACATGCGGATGAAGCTATGTATGAGGCAAAACGTCAGGGTAAATCCAGATATTGCGTGTACTCGATGTAGAAAGCTTTAGTTTTTAGGGTCAAATATATTTTCACCATGAAGCACATGAAAAACATGAAGGTAAAATTATTAAAACTTCATGTTCTTTATGCCCTTCATGGTTTATAAGTTTTACTAAGTTAACTGATCTAAGTACCTGAGCTAAAGTTTTCGTATATTCGGAGCCGCGACTTTTAGTCGCGCACGAGGCCTAAAAATCTCTCCAAAACTTATAAAATTAGACAGATTAAAATTAGCTCGTTTTAAAATTCATGTAGAAACTTCGTGCGCGACTAAAAGTCGCGGCTCCGCCTGAGTAGTTTCATACTTATTTATATTTATCTGCGATATGCAGTAATACTAAAACCGCCCCCGTTCCCCCGTCTTTTCGTGATGCCGAACAAAAGGCTTGAACGTCATTATGCTGTCTTAACCACATATTGACGTTATTTTTTAAAATAGGAAAATCATCTTCTGAACGATAACCTTTGCCGTGAATAATATGAACACAGCGACAACCGTCTTCGACACAATCATGCAAAAAATGCTGTAAATACTGATTAGCTTCGCGGCTATTTAAACCATGTAAATCTAATTCTGCATCTAAACCGAAATGTCCTCGACGTAATTTCTTCAATACATTTTTTTGCAAACCTGTACTCAAAAAACTCATACTGTCTTCAGCGCGTAATTGCTCTCCGAGAACTGGCGACTCGGTAAAAGAGTTTTCGTCCCCATCAGTTTGAGACTTGGGAATAGGTCTAGGTTTGCGCTCCGTTTGTAATAACACAGTATCACTTTCTATAATTTTAACGTTGCCAACTGACTGTCTAAATAAATTGGCATCTTCTTCTGAGAGAGTTTTTTTTGACACGTTGGCTAATCTTGGTTGAATTTTGGCTATAATATAAACAATTTTATAGCTTTTTAAGACATAGGGCGAATACATGTATATTTTGTTGAGTAATGATGATGGCTATATGGCACAAGGATTGGTGACTTTAGCGCAAGCTTTGGCAAAATATGCTGATATTAGTGTCGTCGCGCCCGATAAAAATCGCAGTGCTGCCAGTAATTCTTTAACCTTGGAAATGCCGCTGCGTGCTGCAATGTCTGAAAATGGTTTTATCCGTGTCGATGGCACCCCTACTGATTGCGTGCATTTAGCGGTGACAGGTTTATTAGAAACTGAGCCTGATATGGTGATTGCAGGCATTAATCACGGCTCTAATTTAGGGGATGATGTGTTGTATTCAGGTACCGTTGCCGCAGCCACGGAAGGGCGTTTTTTAGGTCTGCCTGCGATGGCAATTTCTTTAGTGTCTTCTGACCCTAAACATTTTGAAACCGCTGCGATCGTTGCGGTCACGCTTATGCAACAAATCGTCGCAAAACCTTTACCTGAAGATACCCTCTTAAATGTTAATGTCCCAGATATTCCGCTTGCTGAATTAAAAGGTTATCAATCAACACGATTAGGGCAACGTCATAAAGCTGAACCTGTGATTAAAGCGCAAGATCAACGTGGGCGCGATATTTATTGGGTAGGCCCTCCTGGTAGTGAACAAGATGCGGGGGAAGGGACAGATTTTCATGCGGTTAAAAATGGCTATGTTTCTGTAACGCCTTTGCAATTAGATTTAACACGTTATGAACGCTTAGAATCATTGGCGGCATGGTTGCCCGATGAGGTTGCAATATGATGGAAAAGTTTCAGGGCATAGGAATGACATCACGCCGAACCCGTAACCGTATGATTGCACGTTTAGAGGATCAGGGAATTACCAATCAAGATGTATTAGAAGTGATGCGTAATACGCCACGTCATATTTTTGTTGATGAGGCCTTAGCGAGTCGTTCTTATGAAGATACGCCGCTTCCTATCGGTTATAACCAAACGATTTCCCAGCCTTATATAGTTGCCAGAATGACGGAATTGTTATTGGAAAAAGGCGATGTTTCCAAGGTATTGGAAATTGGAACAGGTTGTGGCTATCAAACTGCAATTTTGGCACAGTTAGTCGAGCAGGTGTATTCCATCGAAAGAATTGGTGCTTTACAAAAAAAGGCTAAAAATTATTTATCAAGTTTAAATTTGAGCAATATTCATTATCAACATAGTGATGGTAATTTTGGGTGGCAAGAATACGCGCCTTTTGATGGAATATTAGTTTCAGCAGCGGCTGAAACGATTCCTAAGCCGTTATTAGAGCAATTAGATGATAAAGGAATCATGCTAATTCCAGAAGGTCGGCAAAGAGAAGTGCAAAGCTTACAAAAAGTGACTCGCCGTCAAGACCATTATCAGTCTGAAAGTTTAGAGTCGGTTGTGTTTGTGCCTTTTTTATCGGGCGTAGAATAAAACTATTTAAAAATAAGTTCGGTTTGAGTTTCCAGAATATAATCGCCTAATTCATTATTAATGGATTCAAATTTCAGTCCGTAAAGCTTGCGTGCCTCGGTTGATTCTCGAATAACTTTTGCCTCTATTTCAAATTTTTTATTGGCATCAAAAACAAGCGTTAACCGAATTTTTTTATTAATGCGAATTTTTTCAGGGCAAGCGATAAACGCGCCTTTACTGCTAATATCTAAGAGTTTAACGATAATTGAACGGCTATGACTAAATAAAGAAAAACCACCAAAAATATCCGCCTGATTAATGGAGGCGGTAATGTCATTTCTAACATAACGAATCGTTTTGCGCCCATTATGATAATCTGGAACGGATGGGTCTATCCCTAAATCATCAAATTCAAAACTATTAAGTTCAGAAAAATCATCCTCAGATAAATTAAAAATATCATCAGAACTCTCAAAATCAAAAAGAGATTCTTCTATATCTACATCTTCTGGTGAGTCCCGCATTATTTAATGCCTATATCATTAAAAAAGTTATTTTGAGTATAAGTTGCTCAGATTAAACAACAAGCTGAACCGCCTTGTTTTAATTATAGTTATAGTTTAATGATTAAATGCTAATAATAAAAACTAATTTTTTGCATAAATCCGTTAAAATTAGTTTTTTCAACGTAAATATATTTAAATCCATTGCCCGCTTGTTTTATGAAAAAAAACTTTCAACCTCTAATGTTTTTGTGGCTTGTTGCTGCTTTATTTCCAGCTTCGCCTGTTTTAGCCGCCACCACGCAACTTATAAAAATTGCTTATATTACTCAGGAACAAAAAGTTCCTGCGGCTTTATCTAATTTAGACCCTTTTATTCCTAATAAGGGAATTATTGGCGCGGAGCTTGCGATTGAAGATAATAATACAACAGGGCAATTTACCGCGCAGCATTATGAATTGGTGAAAATTGTTGTGCCTTTAGAATGTGATGCCTTGTTATGGTTTGATGATATTGCTGAGGATGTTGATTTTGTGGTGGTTAATTTGCCAACGCCTAAATTAAAACAACTTGCGGATTTACCTAAAGCGAAGCAAAAATTATTATTTGATATTGCCAGCCGTGATGACGACTTGCGAGGACAACAATGTCGTTCTAATGTGTTACATTTGCAGCCTAGTCGAGCTATGCGGGCAGATGCTTTAGCGCAGTTTATGCTGAAAAAACGCTGGAACAAGTGGTTTTTAGTGACAGGCACTGATAAAAATGATGCTTTGTTTTCTAAAGCGATTAAACGCTCGGCAAAAAAATTCGGTATGAAAATTGTGGCTGAAAAAAAATGGACACACACTTATGATGCTCGTCGGACTGCGCAATCAGATATACCTGTATTTACGCAAGACGTAAAAGATTATGATGTATTAGTAGTTGCAGATGAAAAGGGATTATTTGGTGAATATATGAGTTATAGAACATGGATTCCACGCCCTATTATTGGCACTCAAGGTTTAACCGCAAGCTCTTGGCATAAAACCCATGAACAGTGGGGCGCGGTGCAAATGCAAAATCGCTTTAAGGAAAAAGCAGGGCGCATTATGGAAGAAGAGGATTATGCGGCATATCTTGCCGTCAGAGCCATTGGTGAAGCCTCAGTACGTACAAAATCAAATAAACTCGCGGTGATTAAATCTTATTTATTAGGCGATAAATTTGCCTTGCAAGGTTATAAAGGCAAGCCTTTATCGTTTAGAGCATGG
>WTBX01000352.1 GCA_013138855.1 Methylococcaceae bacterium | reverse complement strand
AACGCATACCGACAAGCTCCGCTTGGCGTTTTTAAATATCGACTAATGCTTTCCATTCATCAAGCGGAGCTTGATTAATAGGCATTCCCAAACAGAGTTTAGGAACGAGCCGAATGTTTCTCCCTATCTGCCGCATAAGCAAAATAGGCTTGAACATCATCCTTGAGTCAAGTAGTCAAAATGTCATAGAATTAATTGTTAATTTACCTGTTTTCGCCAAATAAGCATAATTATTAGAAGCAGATTACCTTTCTTTGTTTTAAATATCAGTAGCTACATATAAGTTACGCCGCGATACAAACATAACATTCTTATAATTCATTAAGATAAAAAAGGAGTACAAAACATGTTTTGTACTCCGAATCACAGAACAAAATTACAGATTGAAAAAATTTTTACAAAGCCACTCGTTTAGCAATCTCAATATCTTTGCGTAATAAATCATTCACCAGTTTTTGCAAGCTCTCATGAGTCGCTTGGCATTTATCATTTAGAGATTGATTTATATCATTATCAAGATAAATAGGAACGTTAATATCCTCGGCAGGAATATAAAATTTACCCTGCTCCGCATCAGAAAAATCATATTCTTCTTTCATTTTCTTTGCTCTTTTGAACACTAATAAAACTTAGCCAACCAAACTTAACAAAATCCCCGCTGCAACCGCTGAACCAATAACCCCAGCAACATTAGGTCCCATTGCGTGCATTAATAAAAAGTTATGCGGATTACTTTCTAAGCCCACTTTATTAGCAACCCTTGCCGCCATCGGAACAGCCGAAACACCTGCCGCACCAATTAAAGGATTAATCGGCGTATCGCTAAATTTATTCATCACCTTAGCCATAATCACACCACAGGCTGTGCCTATGCAAAAAGCAACCGCGCCTAAGGCTAAAATACCTAAAGTTTCAACTTTCAAAAAAGCTTCTGCACTCAGCTTTGAACCGACCGCTAAGCCTAAGAAAATAGTGACGATATTGATTAACTCATTTTGAGCAGTTTTGCTTAAACGCTCAACTACACCACAGGTATTCATCAAATTACCTAAACAAAACATTCCCACTAGTGGGGCTGCGGTGGGTAATAATAAGGCCGCTAAGGTTAATAGCATTAATGGAAACACAATTTTTTCAGTCGGACTGACGTGTCTTAATTGCTGCATTTCGATACTACGCTCTTCGGGAGTCGTTAAAGCGCGCATAATCGGCGGCTGAATTAAGGGAACTAATGCCATGTAAGAATACGCTGCAACGGCAATCGCACCGAGCAAATCAGGGGCAAGTTTTGAGGCGACGTAAATCGCGGTAGGACCATCGGCTCCGCCGATAATCGCAATCGCGGCGGCATCTTTTAGGCTAAATTCTAAACCTGGAACGGCATTTAAGGCTAATGCACCTAAAAGGGTCGCAAAAATTCCAAATTGAGCTGCCGCGCCTAAAAATAAGGTTTTAGGGTTGGCTAACATAGGCCCAAAATCAGTCATCGCGCCTACGCCCATAAAAATCAATAAGGGAAAGATGCCCGACTTAATACCATAATAAAGGTAATGTAAAATACCGCCTTCGTCTGCGATACCTGCAATCGGAATATTACTTAAAACCGCACCAAAACCAATCGGTAATAATAATAGAGGCTCAAAACCTTTTTTAATCGCTAAAAAAAGTAATAAAAAACCAACGAGCATCATGAAGGCTTGTCCAGCACTGAAATTATAAATACCTGTGCTTTGCCAAAGTAAAGTGAGATTTTCCATGGAGAATGTCTCTTAAAGTTTTAATGTCTTAAACTGCTTTTAGGATATAAAGCAGTTTTTGTAGAGTAAGGTTTAAAATAGTTTTCAAACCCTTTACTTAAAAAAGGACACGCGGTTCATAACAATAATTTATGAACTTTGTGTCCTTTCATTTAACTATTTTTGAAGCGTTAGAGGGTGATTAAAACTTCCCCTACCGCCACCGCGTCGCCTTCTTTGATATTAACGGCACTGACTGTGCCAGAAAATTTAGAACGCACTTCGGTTTCCATTTTCATTGCTTCCATGACTAATACTACGTCACCTTCTGCAATGACACTGCCGACGCTGACACTAACTTTTAATATGTTACCTGCCATCGGTGATTCTATATTTGCTCCATTACTTGCAACGGGCGCAGGAGTTGGTGTCGCTGCGGTGGTTGGAGCGGCTTGAATATTAAGTTCTGCATTACCTTCACCGACGGCGACGTTAAAGTTTTTACCATCAACATTAACGGTGTAAGTTTCTGTCGGTGAAGCGGCTTTTTTTGCATTAGCAGCGGCAAACGCTTCTGGGTCTGGCGCGGCTTCAAACGCATCAGGATTACCGCGATTGGCGATAAATTTCCAGCCAATTTGTGCAAATAAACCATTAATTAAGGCATCTTCTTCAACATTTTCAGCCAGAGACACTTCTTGCTCTTGCGCTTTATCAACCACTTCAGTGATTAACCTGTCCATTTCTGGCTCTAATAAATCAGCAGGGCGACAAGTAATCGGAGCGGCACCGTCAAGGACGCGCATTTGTAGCTCTTCATTAACAGGGGCAGGTGCTGCACCATATTCACCTTTTAAAACGCCTGCGGTTTCTTTGCTGATAGTTTTATAACGTTCACCTGCAATCACATTCATCACGGCTTGGGTGCCGACAATTTGTGAAGTCGGTGTGACTAAGGGGATGTAACCTAAATCTTTACGAACACGCGGAATTTCTTTTAAAACTTCATCAAATTTATCGGCCGCGCCTTGTTCTTTTAGCTGGCTTTCCATATTCGTTAACATGCCACCAGGTACTTGCGAGACTAAAATGCGTCCATCAACGCCTTTTAAGCTGCCTTCAAATTGGGCATATTTTTTGCGGATGCCTCTGAAATAATGAGCAATTTCTTCTAATTTAAGTAAATCTAAACCTGTAGCGCGTTCTTGTCCTTCTAAGCTCGCAACAATGGTTTCGGTAGGACTGTGACCATAAGTCATGCTCAATGAAGAAATCGCGGTGTCAACATTATCAACACCTGCTTCAATCGCTTTAATGTAAGTACCGACACTTAATCCAGTCGTCGCATGGCATTGCATGTGAATTGGAATATTAACGGCGGACTTTAATTGCGTAATCAAATCATAAGCATCATAAGGGGTTAATAAGCCTGCCATATCTTTGATACAGATTGAATGTGCGCCCATGTCTTCAATCTTGCGTCCTTGCTCTACCCATTTTGGAATGGTATGCACTGGACTTTTGGTGTAAGAAATCGTGCCTTGCGCATGAGCATCGGTATTTAAAACCGCTTGAACCGCACGTTCGATATTACGCATATCATTCATGGCATCGAAAATACGAAACACATCAATGCCATTAACCACACAACGCTCAACAAATTTATCAACTACATCATCGGCATAATGACGGTAGCCTAAAATATTTTGTCCACGAAACAACATTTGCTGAGGCGTATTCGGCATCGCTTTTTTCAACAGGCGCAATCTTTCCCAAGGATCTTCACCTAAATAGCGAATACAGGCATCAAAAGTAGCTCCGCCCCAAGACTCCATAGACCAATAACCTACCTTGTCCAATTTTTCGCAAATAGGGAGCATATCTTCAATACGCAAACGCGTTGCAAGAATAGATTGATGCGCATCACGCAGCACGACTTCGGTAATACCTAAAGGTTGATTAGCCTTTGTCATTGTTGTTTCTCCTATGACCTTTTTTGGGTCGTTTATATTTTACCTTGTGGGTAAAAAGGATATTTTAATCATTATCTAAATATCAAAGTTTATAGAGGGTTTCAAACAGAACCAGCCCTCTTAGACGAAACTTTATATTTTTAAATCTGTCTTTATCAGTTACCACCGCTTGTTATTAGATATAGCTATCCCTATATCATTTGAATAGGCGATGTTTACTAAGGAGTGATAACAGCTAGAGTAAGCAAAAAACAGACCGTTTTTAACTGACCGCAGATTATTTTCTGCGTGAATTATCTTAAATAAAGACGTTTTAGAGTTTATGTTTACTGCGATATTGATGCACAGCAACACTAATCGCAGCGACAACACTAGGGTCAGCAGTATTTGCGGTGGTAGTAATTTCTTCTTGTATTTGAGGAAAAAAACGCTGAATGACTGTCGACATAATGTTGACAGCCACGATCAGCATCGCTAAAAATAAGAAGACAATTCCCATGCCTACCAGCATTATTTCTATCCCAGAGGACATCATTTCGTTCATAACAGCAAACCAGTTTTATCCAAAAAATCTTGCGCATTATGCCTAAAAGCAAGCCAATAGACAATAGTACCACATTGTAAGCTCTTATAAAGCTAGCAAGTTAAATCCCCATCTATGATTTTCAACGATTAATTGTTGTTACCCCTCCTAAGAAACCCATTTTTAGTGTACAGTAGCCGCCTTAATCGACCTTAGGAATACGCTAAAACGCTATTATTCATAAGGTTTTTTTATGCAAGAGGTCACTTTTAATGTTAATGAGCATCGGCATGGCAGCCCTTTTTATGATTACCCTCGGCATTGTGCTTGCCGTGATTTTAGCCATCGCCAATAAAAAATTATTTGTCTATGAAGACCCGCGCATAGAAGCGGTGGATGAAATGCTTCCTCAAGCACAATGCGGAGCTTGTGGTACACCAGGTTGCCGCCCTTTTGCGGAAGCGGTTGTTTCTGGCACTAAAAATCCCGCAGAATGCACGGTTAATACTGCCGAAGGTAACGAGGAAATTGCCGCCTTTATTGGTGTCGATATGGGCGAGCATGAAAAAGTTGTCGCTCGGTTGGCTTGTGCAGGTGGAACTCATGTCGCTAAAACACGCGCAAAATATGAAGGAATGCAATCATGTCAGGCTGCCTCAGTTGTTGCTGGAGGTGGTAAAGGTTGTTCGTGGGGTTGTTTAGGGCTTGCTGATTGTGCCGATGTGTGTGATTTCGATGCGATTTTTATGGATGAGCATGGTCTACCTATTGTCATAGAAGATAAATGTACCGCTTGTAATGATTGCGTAATTGTCTGTCCAAAAGACTTGTTTTCGCTAATGCCTGTGAGTGAAAAATTATTTGTCGCTTGTAAAAGTTTAGCCGAAGGCGATGTGGCAGAGGAAGATTGCGAAGTTGCTTGTACTGCGTGTGAGCGTTGTGTGAAAGATGCTCCTGAAGGTTTGATTGTAATTAAAAATAATCTAGCCGTGATAGATTACAGTAAATATGCTGATTTTGAAGTAGATAGAAATCCGATAGAGCGTTGCCCAACAGGGGCGATTGTCTGGTTAGATAGCAAACTAGGTTCAACCCGCTCTAGCACGGGTAAAGAATCTAAAAAAATTTTAAGAACTGAATCGCTCCCTTTAGGTTAAATCATTTTAGGAAAAATTATGGCGAAAATCACTCAATTATCACAGCTTGATTTAAATGGCACTTATTCTTATGCTGATTATTTAACATGGCAATTTGATGAAGTTGTCGAGCTAATTAAAGGCAAAATAACACTAATGTCACCTGCTCCTAATGTGAATCATCAAAGTATTTCGTGGGGCTTTAGTGGTGTTTTGTATAACTACCTCAAACACAAACCTTGTAAAGCGTTTACCGCTCCTTTTGATGTACGTTTATATGACCGCAAAAAATCTATCGTTGCAAACAAAGAAGTGCATACTGTGGTACAGCCTGATTTATGTGTTATTTGTGATATGGATAAGTTAGATAAACAAGGTTGTTTAGGTGCGCCTGATTGGATTATTGAAATTTTATCGACAGGTAATTCTAAAAAAGAAATGCAGACTAAATACGCGCTGTATGAAGAAAGCGGTGTTAAAGAATATTGGATGATTTATCCTTATGAAAAAGCAGTGCATCAATTTGTCTTAGATGAAGTTTCTGGAAAATATCAATTAATAGCAATGTTTTCTAATGAAGATATTGCAACACCACAAACCTTTCCTGATTTAGAAATTGATTTGAATGACGTTTTTACAGATTAATTTACTATGAAGCATCATATAGACCCCAAAGTTGATTGTGTTTTCAAAGCGATTCTAGGCTCAATTGAAAACCGTAATCTTCTAATTAATTTTCTCAATGCCATTTTAAGTGAGGAGCTGTCATCTCCTATCACTTATGTCGAAATCATCAACCCTTATAATGATAAAGAATTTCTTGATGATAAACTCAGCATTGTTGATGTCAAAGCCAGAGATAAAAAAGAACAAATTTATCAAATTGAAATTCAATTATTGAACCATAAAAATTTACCTGAACGAATGGTTTACACTTGGGCAGATATTTATAGTGAGCAACTTAAAAATAGCGATAAATATTTTAAATTAAAGCCTACTTATTCTATTTGGTTGTTAGCTGAAAATCTTTTGAAAAAAGATAAAGCTTATCTGCATGATTACAAACTACGCGATAAACAAGGGCAAACGCTAGCTATACATGGAGGTATTTGGCTAATTGAATTACAAAAATTTGCCGCTGATGATGTCATTAATAATCAGCAAAGGTGGCTTAAATTTTTTCAGGATGCTGAAAGTTTTGATGAAAACAACCTCCCTTCGTGGATGCACACCAAAGAAATGGAGCAAGCAATGACTACTCTACAACGGTTTTCCGAAAAAGAAGTTGATTATCATGCCTACCAAGCAAGGCAGAATTTTTTGCGTGTTCAAAATAGTTTTTTAGAAGACCGTGACGAAGCATTGCAAAGAGAAGAAATAGCGGTGCAGGCAAAAAATGAAGCCGTGCAAGAAAAAAATGAAGCATTGGAAGAAGTAGAACGCTTAAAAGCACTTTTAGCTCAAAAAGATTTGCATTAATTACTTGGAATACAATGATGACTGTTACACAAAAAGAAGTTGATTATCATGCTCACCAAGGACAAATGAATTATTTGCGTCAACAATCTTCTCTTTTAACCGAAAAAAGAGAGGCTTTAGAGATAACGCTGAATGCAACTATAGAACAGCAAAAATCTATAAAAGAACGAATGAAAACTTTAGCAGAAACATTTGAAATTAGAAAAGCAAATAAAGGCGCATTGGAAGAAATCGAACGCTTAAAAGCATTATTAGCGGAAAAGACTGAAACTTAATTTTTCGTGAATTTAACACATCCCGCAGACATAAACTTTAGAGAACGCTAATGGCATTTTTTAGTAAATCAAAAGACAACAAAGAAATTAAATATCCTGGAATCCGCATGGCAATGGACGGTAATGCCGCTGTTGTGATGTGCGAGCGTGAATCTAGTGATGCTGCTGGAGCCTTCCCTATCACCCCATCAACAGACATGGGTGAATATTGGGCAGAAGAAAAAAGCAAAGGGCATCTTAATATTTCTGGTCGTCCTTTGATTTTTGTTGAACCCGAAGGCGAACACGCAGCCGCTGCAATTACGGCGGGAATGTCGATGTCAGGGCTTAGAGCGACTAACTTTAGCTCTTCGCAAGGTATCGCCTATATGCACGAATCGTTGTATGCAGCGGTCGGTAAGCGTCTACCTTATGTAT
>WTBX01000048.1 GCA_013138855.1 Methylococcaceae bacterium | reverse complement strand
TTAAGATACTTATGGTCGATTACTTAACTTTAATTGTCATGTTATTTTGTTATCCTGAATTCAAAAAAGAAGGGGCTAATTACTTGAATATTGGGAATGAGTCAACAAGCTTATTTTAACCTTTCTAACTTATAGATTTTAAAAATGTTTTTAGGTCTCGTGCGCGACTAGAAGTCGCGTCTCCGTTTAATATTTACTATGCTTTTTATTCCATTACCTCAGCCCAAAGTATTTTCAAAGGGGTCGGAGTAAATTGATTTTAGAATCAAATAACCAAGTTACTCTGCCCCCCAGCACCACATAAATTTTTCGTGAAAAATCAATTTTTCCTAGTATCACTTATCAGTAGTAATATATAAATTTATTTCAGTTCCATGATTTGTATTGGTATTTGTTTTTTCTTGAGAAAAAACTTCAATTTCTCCTCCATAAGCTTCTATAAACTTTTTAACTAAAGGCATTCCAAAACCTGTACCTGATTCTCCATTAGTACCTTTCCGTGTTGTTATTTTTCCAACGTTAAAAATATCATTACATAATTTTTCAGACATTCCGATACCAAAGTCTTTAATTGATAACTTAACTTCTTTTTCTGTTTGTTTTGCCGAAATAATTATTTTAGAATTAGGGAAAGAAAATTTAATGGCATTCGTTAATAAATTATTCAAAACTGAATTAATAAATGAAATCCGTTCCACTGCAATCTTTAATTCTTTATCAACATCAATCACTAGCTCAATATTTTTTTCGCGTATTTTTTCATTTAATATTGAAGATGACATCTCAATTAACTCCATTAAATTTAATAGTGTTAATTCAATATTAACCTTTCCTTCTTCAATACTTTTTATTTGTCGCACAGAGTCTATAACATCTATCGCATTGTTGGTAGAGAGTGAGATAAGCTCGTCATACTCTAAAGTCCCGCCCTCTTCTTTTTTTAAACTCAAAAAACCTTGTACTGCACCTACTGAATTCATTAAATCATGACATAAAATATGTAATAACTCTTGTTGTTCACGATTCTTTTGTTCAATTATTTCTTTGCTAAATTTAAGCTCTAACTGTGTTTTAACCCGAATTAATACTTCGGTGACATTAAACGGTTTAGTAATATAATCAATAGCACCGACTTCAAACCCTCTAACAATATCTGAAACTTCATTATTTGCCGATAAAAAAATAACAGGAATATGTTTAGTTTTATCGCACGCTTTTAATCGTTGACAGGTTTCAAAACCATCCATGTCAGGCATATTAATATCGAGCAGTATTAAATCTGGCGGTATTTCTTCGGAAGCCAATAATGCTAATTTTCCTGAGGTAACGGGACGCACCAAATAATCATGCTCCCGCATTAGCTCCGCGAGGAGTTTTAAATTTTTGGGTAAATCATCTACGATTAAAATGCTGGCTTTGTTTGTCATGTTATATTATCCAAATAATTTTAATAAATGTTCATATTCAAAATCGTCAATTTCTTGTTTAATTTCTTTAGCAAGTTGGCTATTATTTTGATGAACTTTTTCTAGCAACACATCTATTTTTTCAATATCAACGTATTTAATGGCTTGTTTTAATGATTCTTTTAGTTCGGGTGATAATTGCTCAATAGATTCTTTTGTTAGAACAGTTGCAACCTGTGGCGCGCCTAAGGTTTTATAAATATACTGCACACCCAAATGTTTTTGGATTTGGAAAAAAATATCGGCTTCTTTATAGGGTTTAGTCACAAAGCTATCACACCCTACTTTTAAAATTTCTTGTTTTTGTTCTTTAGAAACCGAGGTGGTAACGGCGATAATAACCGTTTGTTTTGATAAGAGCTTAATCTGGCGAGTGGCTTCATAACCATTCATTACAGGCATGTTCATATCCATTAAAATTAACTGCGGTTGCCACTGTTTCCACAACTCAATCGCTTCTTGACCATTTTCCGCTTGTTTAATCTCAAAGCCAATTGATAATAGCTCCTCAAGCAGCAAACGATTTATCTCTGAATCATCAACAATTAAAATGCGATAGTGTTCTACCGAATCTAAGCCTATAATTTTAGCATTATTTGCTTCTATACTTATATTAGACTCAGTTTTATCGACTTTAATCTGAAATTTAAACGTCGAGCCTTTATCTATCTCACTGACAACGCTTATATCACCGCCCATTAATTGTGCGAATTGACGACTAATAGATAAACCTAAACCTGTTCCTTGTTGAGAATTCAGACCACTACTCGTTTGGCTAAATTTTTGAAAAACTTTATCTAATTCATTTTCGGCAATCCCATAACCTGTATCTTCTACCTCACCGTTGAGTAATATTTTATTTTCACTGAGTTCTTGATGAGAAAGGCGAAGAATAACCTGACCTTTTTCGGTAAATTTAATCGCATTACTAATTAAATTAACTAATATTTGGCGTAATTTAGTTTTATCCGTATGAATAACGTGCGGTAAATTGCTACTAAGTTCAGAGCTAAAAATTAAAGTTTTTTTCTTAAGGGCGGCTTTAAAAGTCAACTTTATTTCATCTAGTAACAAATATAAATCAAAATCGGTTTTATGAATTTCAATTTGACCTGCTTCAATTTTAGAAATATCAAGAATATCATTAATCAAACTGAGTAAATAATCGCCACTGCTGTTAATAATTTGTAAATTTTCTTGTTGTTTTGCGGTTAAGTTTTCACTGCCAGACATAAGTTGAGAGAATCCTAAAATGGCATTTAACGGGGTGCGTAGCTCATGGCTCATATTAGCTAAAAACTGGCTCTTTGCTTGATTGGCAGCATCGGCTTTTTCTTTCGCTTGCTTTAATTCTGTGATGTTAGTGGCAAAACCGAGCAGTCCAGAAATTTGCCCTTCTTTATCATAGAGGGGTTTTTTAGTGGTTTCATAATGATGCCAACCTCCATCGACATGGGGTATTTTTTCTAAATAAGTAACGGCTTTTTTATCTGCTATCACTTTATAATCCATATCTATTATTTTTTGGCTGACGGATATTCTCCATAATTCTCTATCTGTTTTTCCAATAATCGCCTCTTTTTTTATTCCTAAAACCGTTTCAAAATAATCATTAACTAACCGATAGACACCGTTTAAATCTTTGATAAAAATAGCAATTCTTTCGGCACTATTAATGATGCCTTCTAATTCGGCATGGCTTTTAAATAATTTAGCCTCTACTAATTTCCGTTTAGTGATTTGTCGCTGTAAACTATAATTCCAGTAAACAATGATAAAAAAAACCAAGGTAATCGCTAACAATAATTCCCATAAATCGGTGTAATTTATCTTTTTCTCAACGTTAAGACTAAAGTATTTACGGTTGATAGCACTACGCTCTACTTGTGTGATTGATTTTAAGCCTTTGTCGAGAATAGAGGCTAATTCAGACAAGTCATTACGCACAGCAATCGCTTGGGTTTGAGGCTCAAAATCAATATGAGCCGTTACTTTAAGATTACTAAAGCCTAAGTTTGTAATATGATATTGAGCAACTGTTAGGTTTCCAATAAAGGCATCAGCCTGTCCATCACTGACAGCAGCGAGAGCTTCACCCGTATCAGAGACTAAATGTTGCTTTATGTGAGGAAATTCTTTGGTCAAACGTTTATGCAAGCTCTCACCTTTTACAACCGCAATGGTTTTTCCTGTGAGGTCTTCTAAACTAAAAATACTGTTGTTATCCTGACGGGTAAACATAACCCACGGGAGTTTTAAATAATCCTCACTAAAAAGTAAAAAATCTTCACGCTCTTTAGTCGATTTGGCATTAGCAAGAACCTCTATTTTTTTATGCTGACGCATGTTATTTAATGCCTCTGTCCCACTCATGCCTTGCTGGTATTCCACCTGAATGCCTGTTTTTTCTACAACACGATTCAGAATATCCACGGCAATGCCTTTTGCACCATTATCCCAATAATTAAAGGGTTTAATATTGAAAACAGGGACACGAATAATCGGGTGATTGCGTATCCATGCCTGTTCTTTTTTTGTTAGTAATATAGTTGAATTCTGTGAGGATGTTTCAATATCGCCCAACCATTTATTTATTAATTGATTGGTTTCTACTTCACCTATCGCGGTAATCGCTTTATTTAAAATAGGGATTAAAGGTGACAAATCTTTACGAACCGCCGTCACTATCTCTTTGCTAGAAGCCTCTATAATATTGGCAAGCCGAAAAGAAAATTGTCCTTTATTTTTACGCCAATATTCCACGGTAATATGACCCATTACCGCCTCCACTTCTTTTGAAAGTAAACTCTTAACCAGTGCTTCAATGGTGTCATAGGCAATGCCTTTAATCTCAGGGTGCTGTTGTAAAATCTCTGAGGAGATTTGAATACCTTTTAAGTACCCCACTGACTTACCGTGTAAATCAGCTAATTGAACGGCGGCGAATTCGTAATCATTTCTAACAAATAAATATTGCTGGGTTTCAAAGACCGTTTGACTAAATTCAAGCTGTTTTTTCCATGCAGACACAGGATGCAATAAAGCGATGCCATCTATTTTTCCTAACACTATTTTTTCTTTAAGTTCTGACATAGTCGGTGATAACTGCAAGCTTATTTGTGTGCCTAATAACTCATTAAGTCTTTCAAAATAATCAACGATAAATCCTGCTGGCTGCCCTTTTTTACCCTTAAATGCCACAGGCGGCAAATTTTCAGGCACCCCTAAAATAATTTTAGGATGTTGTTTTAGCCAGTGCTGCTCTTTAGGTGTGAGTTTTATGACGTTATTATCATTTGTTTTTTTATTTTCAAACCAATAATTCCAAATGCGTTGTTTTTCCACAGAGGGTAAAGCTTGAAATGATTTATCAAGAATAGATTTAAGCAGGGGTAACTCTTTACGAACGCCAAAGATATGGGCTTTTGTTGTTTTTTCACTGTTAAAGCTAATTAATCCTTTGCTATTAACATTAGTAAGTTTATATTTACGCAAAGCATACTCACCCGTGTAAAGTTCTTGAACGGCAACATCGGCTTTCCCCATTGCCACTAACCGTAACATTCCCTTAATATCTTGCGCTAAGACTAGCTCTGATTTGGGTAGGTATTTTTTAAAAAAATGATTTAAAATATAACCTTCGTAAGAGGCTATTTTTTTACCTTTAAGCGAATTAAAATCAGAAATATCCGTTGTTTCACTCCGCGCAAAACTCATCAAGGAAATGGGAAAAATTGATTCTGAAAAGCTTAGAAAAGATTGTCGAGACTCTGAATTAATTAACGCCATTGAAACATCTATTGTTCCTGCTTGCATTCCTGAAATAACTGATTTCAAGAGTTGAAAATGAAACTCTACTTTTAACCCTACCTGTTGACTGACGGCTTGAAGCATATCAACGAGATACCCCTTGTTTACGCCTTGCTCTTGAAAAAGATAAGGTTCAGCAGGATAATTACCTACTGTAAAACTCGGATGTTGCTTTATCCATTGCTGTTCTTCTTTGGTCAGTGGAATTTTTGCGGTGGATAATGAAGCTAATAAAAAACCGTCTAAATGCTCTAAATTTTCAATCTCGCCCATTTCCAATAAAATATTCGCCATAGGACGTAAGCGTTCTACCGAAATTGAACCAATCGGAAACGCTTTGGGCATAATCAATGCGGCAACTCGTTCAGCTTCAAATTTTAGTGCTTCACGACTTTTTTCATCTGAGTATTTCGTTAAAATTAACTCAATGATTTCATCTTGATGCGCTAACGCATATTGCCAGCCTTCATTAGACGCTTCTAAAATATCCTTTGCTTGTTGTGGATTAGCGTATGCTTTTTTTTCAGAGGTGAATAAAAAGGAATCGCCTGCCATCGGTAAAAAATCAACAAGCTCTAATACTTCATATTTTTTTCCTTGTTCTTGTAACAAAAAAGGCTCATTGAATACATAAGCGGACATCGCATCTACTTTATTATTCACAAAAGGCAACACATTAAAACTATGAGAAACAGTGGTAATATTTTTTCCAATCTTTAAGCCTGTATTTTTTAAAATATATTTAAATAAAGCCAGTTTTTTATCTTTATCGGCAATCATCAATCGCTTGCCTTTCAACTGCTTAATTGAAGTGATTCCTTTTTGAGCTAAAATGACAAAAGGATAGCGTTTAAAATAACTGCCTAGCAATGAAATTGGCGCACCGTGAAGGCGTTTAGAAATGACTTGCGTATTATCCAAACCATAATCGACTTTCCCTGTAATGACCTCATCAACAATATCAATGTCATTATTATATTCAAGCAACTCAACCTCTAAGCCGCGTTTTGCATAAAAACCTTGCTCAATCGCGGCATAAAAACCTGCAAACTGAAATTGATGCTTCCAAGTCAGTTGCAAGCGGACTTTTTGTAGAGATTGAGATTCATCTGCTAAAGCTTGTGCTTGAATACAAAAAACTAGAATACTCAGTGTTAATAGGAATCGTTGTAAAAAATTATTCATATATTTTTATATTCAAATAAATTCATTAATGATGTGCTTACTTTAACTGTGCTGTTTAAGAGGATATTCTTACGCTTAAATTGAAAGCTTTGGTTTTGGGATGAGATATTTCATTATATTTGGCTTATTTTCAATTAAAAATCAAAGGGAATCAAAGGGGGAATCAAAGGGGTCGGAGCAAATTGATTGTACCCTTTTGAATCATTCCATAAGATTGATTAAATTATTGTTATTATTAGAAATATTAAGATACTTATGGTCGATTACTTAACTTTAATTGTCATGTTATTTTGTTATCCTGAATTCAAAAAAGAAGGGGCTAATTACTTGAATATTGGGAATGAGTCAACAAGCTTATTTTAACCTTTCTA
>WTBX01000279.1 GCA_013138855.1 Methylococcaceae bacterium | reverse complement strand
GATGTTGATGCAGATTGTCTTAATGCACTAGAAGCCTATTTAGAAAAACGCTTAGAAAATATTTAAAAATTTCTTCGGAGTAAAATAGCTTTAGCTATTTCCAAACCTCATCGTTAATAAAGCTATTCGATTCTATTTTTTATTTATAAGATTCAATAAAGATAAAACAATGTTACAAGCCAAACTTTCCAATAAATTTCAGCTCTCCATCCCCAAAGCCATACGCGAAGACTTACACTTGCAAACAGGTCAACAATTTACTTTAGTCGTAAGAGGTAACATTATTGAACTAATCCCCTTACGCTCAATTGAAGAGGCGAGAGGAATGTTGTCCTCATTGAAATATCAAGACTCCTCAGAGTATAGAGATAGACAAGAAAGAATGTGAAAATGATTTTAATTGATACCTGCGGCTGGATAGAATGGCTAACTGACGGTGAACTTAGTGATAAGTATCAAGGCTATTTTAAGCAATTTAATAACATGATTGTTCCAACTTCGGTACAGTTTGAACTTTATAAATGGGTAGCTAGAAAAGAAAGCATTCAACTAGCATTAGAAGCAATTGCCTTAACAGAACAAACTAAAGTCATTCCTTTATCAACTTCTATTGCGCTATCTGCTGCCGATTTTTCTGCGAAATATAAACTTTCGTTTGCAGATGCAATTATTTATGCAACGGCTCAAAGTCATAAAGCGATATTAATTACTTCTGACGATCACTTTGAAAACCTGCCTAATGTGATTTATTTTAAAAAATAAATTGAATGTTGATATGGGCTGTATTAATGCACTTGAAGCTTATTTAGAACCACGATTTTAGTCGTGTTTCGTCACTCTAAACTAACCGCCATAATATGAAGTTTGATTGGCACTTAGAAAAAGCTCAAAGTAATTTGAAAAAACACGGTATAAGTTTTGAGGAAGGTAGTAGTGTTTTCGATGATTTTCTTGCCTATATCTTCGACGATAAATATAGTTCTATAAATGAAAATCGAGAATTAATTATTGGATATTCAAACCTTAACAACCTTTTAGTTGTCTCATTTACAGAGAGAGAAGATGGTTTAATTCGTATTATTAGCTGTAGAGAAGCAACTACTAGAGAGCGTAAAAATCATGAACAACACAGAAGCTAACGACGAAACAGATATGCTCGCTGAATATGACTTTGATTATTCACAAGCAAAAAAAAATAGGTTTGCCACAAAAAATGAGAAGATTACTGTGACTTTAGATGTTGATATTGGCAAAATTTTCACAAATTCTGAGGCAGTCAATAAAGCGTTAAGGGCTATATTAACGGCAATGCCTCAAACACATCAAAATGAAAATATTTAGTAGGAACTAAATGAACCCAAAAGTAGAAATTTTCTCACAAGGCGAAGAAGTTGTTACAGGACAAGTCGCCGATACCAACGCCGCATGGCTCTCCACTCAATTAGTCGAAATGGGTTTCAAAGTCTCCCGCCATACTGCGGTCGGTGACAAACTCGAAGACTTAATTAGTTTATTACAAGAAATCGCCAGCCGCACTGATTGCTGTATTTGCACAGGCGGTTTAGGACCTACCACAGATGACTTAACACGAGAAGCCGTCGCCACCGCTTTCGATGCACCGCTAGAGTTTGATGAAGCCGCCCTTAAAAATATCAGCGAATATTTTACTCAGCGCGATAGAGCGATGCCCGAAGTCAATCGCAAACAAGCCTACTTTCCCAAAAATGCAAAACGCATAGATAACGACTGGGGAACCGCTCCCGCTTTCAGCTTTAAATATCAACAATGCTTATTTGTATTTATGGCGGGCGTACCTTTTGAAATGAAAAATATTTTTAATGAAAAGGTAAAGCCCGATTTAGAGCAATGCTTTTCATTACAAGCTCAACAATTAGTCATTATTAAAACCTTTGGGATGGGCGAATCTGACTTGCAAGTATGTCTCAATACTATTAATTTACCTGATAATGTAGAACTCAGCTTTAGAGCGCATCCCGAAGAAAATCAGGTTAAATTACTCTTTCCTAATGATTATGATCAAGAAGATAAAGTTAATCTAGTGCTTCAAGTTGTTGATAAAATCGGCGATAGTGTTTTTGGCGTAGAAGAAGGTGAAGATAAGGTAGGTAGTTTAGTTGATGTTATTTCCAGCGTATTAAATGAAAATCAAGAAACTCTGGCTTTAATAGAAACTGCCTCTCAAGGTTTATTAGCTTCTAAATGTATCGGATATGCTTGGTTATTAGAATCCTCTTTTTGCTCAAATCTCGAAACTTTAATGCAAAAATGGGAGGTTAAAATAGATTCAGACTTATCTGTAACCGCTGAAACTTTAGTCACTAAATTACAACAACAAAGCGGTGCTGATTTTGCTTTAGTGCAGCTTCATAGCGACAGGCTACCGCAACTTAATGACAAAAATCACAGCACACTTCTTCATAATATCCTATTAACACCGCAAGGTATTTACCAAGAAAAACAGTCTTTAAACGGCACATTCGCACGCAAACAAAACCGTGCTGCCATGCTAGGGCTGGACTTTCTGCGCCGTTATTTACAAGAACTATCCATTTAAAACGAAACAGAAAACCTGACAGGTCTTTACGGTGAATTAAAATCACATCAAGACCTATCAGGTTTATTTTTAGATTAGACTAAAAACCTTTACAACATAAAACTTTATAATGCCATTATTACGACTTTCAAGCCTCTCCATCGCTTTCGGAACCCACGCTCTATTAGATAACGCCAACTTTCAACTGGATGCAGGTGAGCGAGTCGGATTATTAGGCCGCAATGGAGAAGGTAAATCCACCTTAATGAAAATCATTGCAGGCAGCATTCATGCTGATGGCGGTGAAATTTGGCGACAACCTCAGTTAAAACTCGCATGGTTAGAACAAGCTCCCGAATTAACCGATGACATGACCATTTATGATGCCGTTGCCGATGGTCTAGGGGATTTAGGACACTGGATTAGTCGCTATCACAGCTTATCCATGACGATGGATTACGAAGATGAACGCGCCTTGCAAGAATTAGGCGATTTACAACATAAACTAGAATCCCATAACGGTTGGCATTTTCAACAACGTGTTGAATCTACGTTAAGCAAAT
This sequence comes from Methylococcaceae bacterium, assembly GCA_013138855.1. GTDB lineage: Bacteria > Pseudomonadota > Gammaproteobacteria > Methylococcales > Methylomonadaceae > WTBX01. Next base: position 1,168 of record WTBX01000279.1, on the reverse strand, counting down.
TAAATCTACCTGCTGACGTAAAAGTCAGTGATTTATCAGGGGGCTGGAAACGTCGCGTCGCTTTAGCGCAAGCCTTAGTGATAGAGCCAGAAGTCTTATTACTAGATGAGCCGACCAACCATTTAGACTTTGAAACTATTAGCTGGCTAGAAGAGCAAGTCCTCAATTTTAGAGGCGCGGTGTTATTTGTCACCCATGACCGTTCGTTTTTACAAAAACTAGCGACTCGAATTGTCGATTTAGACAGAGGACAACTGGTTTCATGGCAAGGTAATTATGAAGATTATTTACGCCGAAAAGCCGCTGCCTTAGATGCCGAAGCCAATCAAAATTCCGAATTTGATAAAAAATTAGCCCAAGAAGAAGTTTGGGTTCGTCAAGGTATTAAAGCCAGACGTACCAGAAATGAAGGACGCGTTAGAGCCTTAGAGCAATTACGCCGCGAACGCTCAGAACGCCGTAATAAACAAGGAACCAGCAAATTAACCCTAGATACCGCGCAATCCTCAGGTAAAAAAGTTGTTGAAGTTGATAATGTTAGTTTTCAATATGGCGATAAAGTCATCATCAAAGACTTTTCTACGTTAATTCAACGCGGTGACAAAATTGGTTTAATCGGCGGTAATGGTGCGGGAAAATCGACTTTATTAAAATTATTGTTAGAGCAACTAGAACCGACTAGCGGCACGATTACACAAGGCACGAAATTGGAAGTCGCTTATTTTGACCAGCTTAGAGAACAATTAGACCCAGAAATGACGGTGGTAGACTCGGTTGCTGATGGCAATGATTTTCTGGAGATTGCAGGAGCTAGGCGGCATGTGATGTCTTATTTATCCGACTTTTTATTTAGTCCCGTTAGAGCGCGTTCACCTGTTAAAAGTTTATCGGGGGGTGAAAAAAATCGCTTGTTATTAGCTCGGCTTTTTACTCGTCCTGCTAATTTAATCATTATGGATGAGCCGACGAATGATTTAGATTTGGAAACTTTAGAGTTATTAGAATCCAAGTTAGTCGATTTTGACGGTACATTATTATTAGTCAGTCATGATAGAGCTTTCTTAGATAATGTTGTCACTAGCGTATTAGTGTTAACAGGTGAAAATGGTCGCATTGATGAATTTGTAGGTGGTTATACGGATTGGTTTGCGCATCATCAGCAACAACT